>CAZDNQ010000561.1:0-3603 GCA_964506605.1 uncultured Victivallis sp.
CCGGCCATGAATAGATTTTCCATCCCTTTTGCAACTATGCTGCCGTACCTGATGCTGAAATAAGCGCCTTTGCCCATTTTCTCAGCGCGTTCCTTCCATTCGGAGCTGTCGCGCGGAACGGCAGGCGCAGTATAGCTGTCGGCCGGCCAGACGTCGATGTCCCAAGAAGATTTTGAGATCTCGTCCGGATAGGTTATGAATTCCTTGGCGTCCCGTTCAGTAGCCGTGGCGAGACCGCAGATTCTCCGTGAGGACCTTACACCGATCTGGCTCGAAGTGTCGAGCAGGTAAGATTCCTCGCAGCCGGGAACAAATCTTCGATATACTTCCGCCGCCTCCCAGGCCTGCGCACGCCCTTCGCGTTCCGCGCGAGTGAGATCCCACGGATCAAGAGGATCCACCTTCAGTACGCGGCTTATGACGGACATTAATTCATTTCGCGGTTCCGGAAGCTTCCAGGCCCAGCCGCGGATGTAATTTAGTAGTCTTTTCTTTTCCACGACAACTGGAGTCTTGAACTCGCCGCGTCCGATCGCCTTTGAAAGATCCTTCTCAATTTTCTGCATAGCCTTATCATCCGGCCATTTTTCTGGACGTCTTACGTTGGCTATGCGGAATACCTTTGTCAGGGCCATCGCCCATTTATTTATGCCGTCTCCCTGTTTCCATGGAACACCGGCTGCATGGCATACAATCCCGTCACCAGTACAGTCAATGACGCGCTTTGCGAATATCGCACGCCGTCCGGCACGGGTTTCGACAAGAATTCCCTTGATAGTCTTTTGTTCAACAATCGCTCCGGCGCAGTAGGAGTGGTGCAGAATTTCAGCCTTTGATCCAGTTAAGATATCATCCCAGACATATTTGACTGCTTCAGGGTTTACGACTGAGCTCATCTGGTGTGGAGATTTCCAGAACTTGCTGATGGCATTCCGTCTGCGGAGTCCGGCAGCCCATTCATGCCAGATCCCCTGGAAGTCTACGCCGTTGGTGCTTAGGACCACGCAGACCAGCTGGTTGACAGGTGCACCTCCGAGATGTCCTTCCTTTTCAACAAGGAGTGTTTTGGCACCGAATCTTGCGGAACTCGCAGCGGCCGCGCATCCGGCGGGCCCGCCTCCGCAGACTACGACATCATAAGTTCCTAGGACAGGAATTCTACTGGATGGTTCTATATAAGTTTTCATTTGTATGGAAAACCTAAGATGTTTAGATAGGATTTCCCGCCGTAGATTAACTATGGCTAGGCATGATTATCATGTTTTATGAATTTAGATTCCCTTCAATACATCATGTTAATCCAGTTATCCTGTCAGCTTAATTTATTTGACGACATTGGTTGGATTTCCATCGATGAACGCCTTCACATTCTCTACGGCGATATTCATTAGTCTTTTACGGGCTGACTGTGTCGCCCAGGCGATATGAGGCGTAATGATGCAGTTCTTCGCCTTGAGAAGGGGATTGTCCGGTTTCGGAGGCTCGCTTGAAAGGACATCCATTCCGGCGCCAGCGATCTGTCCGGAATTCAAGGCGTCCGCAAGATCCTGCTCGTTGATCAGCGGACCGCGGCTTGTGTTGATTAGAAATGCATTCTTCTTCATCATCGACAGCCTTGACTTATTTATGAAGCCCTTATTCTCGTCGGTCAATGGACAGTGCAGGCTGATGATGTCGCTTTCGCGGAACAAAGTGTCCAGATCTATCATTTTCGCACCAGGCATAGGGGATTCCTTGACGTAATTGTCATATGCGAGGATTTTCATGCCGAAGGATTTTGCGACTTCCGCAGTCGCCTGCCCTATGCGTCCGAAGCCTACGAGCCCGATCGTAAGACCTTCAAGCTCCACAAGAGGGAAATCCCAGTAGCAGAAATCCTTTGACTTGCTCCAGCGACCCTCATGGACTGTGTCCGAATGGTGCCCAGCATGCTGTGCGAGCTCGAGTATGAGTGCAAATGCCATCTGCGCCACGGAACGTGTGCCATATGTCGGAATATTTGTTACGGCTATTTCCTTTTCCTTTGCGGCGGCAATATCTACGACATTGTAGCCTGTCGCAAGAACTCCTATATACTTGAGCTTCGGAAGGGAAAAAATGGTTTTCCTGTCAAGAACGGTCTTATTTGTCAGTATTATCTCCGCATCCTTCGAACGCTCCAGTATATTTTCAGGAGCTGTCCGGTCATGGATCTCGCAACTGCCCAATGCCTTAAGCCTGTCCCATGACAGATCTCCGGGATTTAAGGTGTATCCGTCCAATACTACGATTTTCATTATGTTCATGAATGAATACCTTTATTTTAGACAGGATTACAGGATTTTCATGATGAATATAATCTTTTATCCTGTCAATCCGGTTATCCTGTCAGATCTTATCTTGAAAAAGATCTCGCCCTGTCGAGAAAATACTGGTAGTTCTCGAGAGAGATATCAGGCGGGGCCTGATGGTCCAGACATATAAAATAACCTCCCGTCTTCAAAAAGACAGGGAGAACTCTTTCAAGTTCGCGGTCGATTGCGTCTTTTCCTTTCGCGAGTTCCCTCTTGTCGATGCCTCCGCGGATGACCAGCCTGTTTGCATACTGCTCCCTGATCTTGGTCACATCCATGCCCGCCTGGACTTCGAAAGGAAACATGCCATTTACACCGCACTCGAGGAGCAGGGGTATGAGTTCAGACACGTCCCCGTCGGAATCAACCCAGATTCCAAAGACGGAAGGATGCCTTTTGACATGGGAGATCAGCTCCTTGTAATAAGGCATCATGAACTCGCGGAATATCTTCGGGGACACCATCATTCCCGTGTTGCAGCTCATGTCCTCCATGATGTTCAGGACGTTGAAATCGGTATCCGGCATTATCCGGTCTATGGCCTCGGTATTCATCTTGAGCCACTGCCGCATGATGTCATGGACGAGTTCGGGATCGTCATAGAAAACGTAAGCCATGTTCACGTCGCCGAAAAGGTGCCAGAGTATACGGAAAGTCCCTGACATGATCTGGACGACTGGATATTCCCTTTTGGATGTCAGGGGATGTTTGTTGAGAGAGGAATATCTTACTTCGACATCCGGATCCATGCGCTGTCTGACCCGGTCCCAGTCGGCGCGGGATTGCACCGGAAACTCAAGATATTCGGCGATGCTGATGTTCTTCTCGGCCTTGCGCTGCTTCACTTTCCTGCCATGCTCATCCTCGAAAATAACAATTTCATCATCTTCCGACAATATCTTTTTCTCAAAGCGCGGGAAGAAGGGGCTGTAGCCATTTGTGCCGAGATGGACGCCTGTCCCCTGCACCTCATCCTCCTGGAAATAATTCAGCTTCCTCCAGTTTTCTGGAAGACCTTCCTTCAGCCATCTCTCATAAGTCTCGATCCACCCTCCGAAAGTATGCACCGGCAGCCTATCTGTCTTTTCAAACCTGAAACTTGCTCTGAACCGTTCGAGAGAATTCATGAATCTAAACCTCATTAAGAACAGCTCTTACGAGCTTAACTACAAACATGTTTCTGGTTGAATTGTATCCGTTCGTAGTTAATGCCGTAAGGCATGTGCTTTTTATTATGCTTACCACTCGCCTCTGCGATTGAATTTCTTCG
>CAZDNQ010000562.1:0-3599 GCA_964506605.1 uncultured Victivallis sp.
ATCCCTTACCTTGTTGAATGCTATCATCGCTTCATTATATTCCCTGAGAGCTTCCTGGTATTCATCACTATTAGTATCCTTCTCGGTTTCATCATCATCTTCAATATTCAGCGAATTGGAGAACAAGGTATAAGCAAGCAGAAAAACCGGCAGAACAGTCATGAGACACTTTAATTTTCTCATATTCTTTTTCATTATATTGCTTCCTTTATAATAAAATTTTATTTTATCTGGATATCAAAAGACCATCCTGATAGATATTGATGCTATGGCAAGTATTTGTGCCAGTAGTGCTTGTTGGCCTGAGAATCCTGTATCTGTAGACGCCGCTTGCATCGAAGTCTGCGGCGGTCAGGTATCTTACGGTGGTACCGTCATCGAGCGTAATACCACCGGTCGAGGCACTGATCCTGATGCTTATGTCCTCGGGAATCTCGCTGAGAATGATGGTACCTTCGAGGAGCTGGCTGCCATCGGGATATGTGGCTATTACGGACAGATAAGATTCGTCAAGATGGTATGAAACAGATGATATCCTTGTCGAGGCCATGACCGGACCATTCTCTCCGAGCCTTGCGGTGACGTAGGCAGGAGATGTATTTGTCGCCATCATGGTGAAGGCGCGTCCAGGATTGAGGGCGGTTTCGTGAACGAGGATGCTAGGATCACATGCAATTACCGCCTCTTCCGGGATTCCTGCATTGTTCCAGATACGTTCATCGTTGACCAAGCATATCGGAGTGCTGCTGAAGCTGCAGTTCAGCACCTTCACTGTGATATTTCGCGAGACCGGATCACCTCCTCCTCCCGGCGTATATGTGGCGGTAACCGTGACGTCGCCGGCGTTCTCGAACTTGTAAGCAGCTGAGTTCCTCGTATTGTTCACGTCATAGGCGATGCTGTCAAGCTGTTCTCCGCCGACGGTGATAGAAATCGTTCCGGATACCGCTCCCTGCGGGAAGGCGGTCAGCAGCAAGGAATCGCCGACCCTGATCTTCACGGGAGTTGCTTCGGTAAGGATATTTGTCTCAATCCATGTGACGTTCTTCACCACGGTCTTCGCCTCATTCTGGAAATTGAAGGTAAGTTCTGTTGCAGCGGTCGGAGAGATGGTGATATTCGAATACCATGTGTTATTGACCCCTCTCAGGAAGGCAGGTTCAACAGGATCCTCTCCCTGTGGCGTATAGAATCCTTCCACTGATATATCCTCGATATACATCGCGTTTGAGCCCTCGGCGCAGACCGGCGACACCTTGCTCTGGGCGAGGACTGTGACCGATGACATGTTCGCAAGGCGGTTGTCAATCCAGTCGGCTATGCCGTTGGTGTTGTTGTCAGGGCCGCTGACAGACTGGAGCTTGACGGAATTTATCTTCAGGAACGTGTTGTCGAGGATGTTGTCCCAGACAATTTTAGCTGTATGGGTTCCGGCGTCGAGTTCCGGCAGGTAGAAATAGACATTGCCATTTGTGCCATATGGCGCAACGAGGGTCCTCGATCCGGAATAAACGTTATCGACATATAGCCTCAGGAGGAAAGTATCCTGTACAGCCACAGGGCTGTACTGCGAGCCGGCCACGGCCAGGCGGTATATGTTCTTGGAAGGGATGTTGAGGGAATATGAGGCGGAGCCGTTGCGGCTTACAGCATAGATGCTGTTTCCAGAAGCCTCCCAACTGCCAGACCTGTCGGACGTGTCCTTGCCGTTTATTGTCTGGAGATCAGTTATGATCCCGCTGGAGTCAGCGACAAGAGGATTTGAGAACATCACGCAGGCTTCTTCAAAATCGTTCAATCCGTCGTTATCAGTATCTGATACCAGGGGATTTGTGCCATAGGTATTTAATTCCAATGAATCTGAAAGCCCGTCGCCATCGGTGTCGGACAGATTCGGATTTGTCCCTGCTGCGGTCTCCTGGGCGTCTGTCAGGCCGTCACCGTCGGCATCTGCCTTGGATAGCATATCCTGGTAGAATGAAGGGGCATATTTAAGACAGCTGGCAGGCACGACCTCCTTGTTCATTGAAGAACTGGACCAGGACAGGATAAGCCTGGCGTTGCTCGTGTTGTCATAGTAGTTGACCTGGATCGAGTGATATCCGGCACATAGCGGAGCATAACCGACTGATTCGACGCCGGACGAGAGCGCCCTGACAGTTTCCACTCCATCTATCAGGAGGTTGGAGCGTTCGTCGCATGACAGGTAGAAGTAATAGAAATTGTCCTCAGGAATGTCTATATATCCCTTGAAACAGGCTCCGATATAATCCAGCTTTCCGCTTGTCGCGAATTCATAATAGGTGTTGGGATAGTTTATGTCAGGGACCACATCGCTCTTGAAATGGGGATACATGTCAAATGTGGGGATCCCGATACCCCAGTCGCCGTTGTAATAGTTGACTTCGATTCCGGGCTGGAGGCCGGAGACCGCGAGATCGTCTTTCGGCTTGTCTGCAGAATTGTTCCAGTCCGTGTAGAACGTCATCAGCTCCTGCTTGTCGCTAAATCCGTCATTGTCGGTGTCCTCGGAACCGTCATGCGAGAGGTCTCCGTATTTCCATGTCTCCCATTCGTCTGGCAATCCATCATGATCCGAATCTGATGATAGCAGATATCCTGAAGGGACGACGGTCTTTGTGATTCCCGGACCTTCCCACGAGAGCACGAGCCCGGCGGTGCCCAGCGCCTGGGCGTGCAGGACCTTGATGTCATGTATGCCTGCTGAAAGGCTGATGTTGGAGGACTGGCCGGAGTAGCCGATGTTGAGCATAATTGCGTTTCCATCTATGTACAGGGAGGCGATGTTGTCGTTGTTGAAATAGAACTTGTAGTTTCCTGTCTCCGGCACAAAGAGCTTTCCCGTGAACCGCGAACCGACATAGGTCGCCAGAGGGCCTTCCGCGAAGTTACCGGAGGCGGTCGGATAGTTGAGGCAGCGGGCAACGGCGGCGAAGAAAGGCGTGGCGTTCTCTATATTGGCGGCGTTGCCGGAATAGTCGCCTGCATAATATTTGGTGAAAAGGCCTCTGGCATATTCAGGCCCCCTGAACAGGGTGGTGGCAGTTGCACTGGCCTCATGTCCCGCCAGGAACAGCTTTGCCTTGATGAAAGCTGTGCTGGATGGCGAGAACGGCCCGGCATATGCGGTGGATGAGCCTGTAGGCTCGCTGCCGTCGGTGGTGTAGCGGATTACGGCGTTCGGTATGTCGGTAGTCATAGTCACCGGGGTATTGTTGCCGTCCGGTGAGATCACAGGTGCAGGAAGATATTTTGTGAAGGTCACATTGGATATATCGGCGGTTCCAAGCGCCGAGGACGAGTGGCTGCACTCGAAGAGGCCGGCCTTCACGTAGGCGTTCATGTTCACCGTAAGCGAACCCGCCTGGGTCCAGTTCACGCCGTCGGCCGACCTGTAGCCGGTGAAGACATTGCCGATCCTAGTGAGCTTGAGCCACTGGGGCGCGGAAATCCCTGAGGTGTTCATTGAGTTCGTATAGCTGGCGGTGGCGGTCCTGTACATGAACTTGGTTCCGCTGGTCGGAGTGATGAACATGGAGACCTGCTTGGAATTGGCGTCGAGGGTCTCTCGGATCATT
>CAZDNQ010000563.1:0-3597 GCA_964506605.1 uncultured Victivallis sp.
GTAATGAGTAGGCCCAAAGAGCTCCTTGACCAACTTGCCATCTGCAAGGTTCCAGATGCTGATCCTCTTCGGGTAGAAGTCGTTTTCCGTAACCCATAAGCGCTTGTTTGCCTGATCAACTACCGCTGAAACAGGATTTCGCATGCCATCTTCCTGCCACTTGCCAAGAAGCTGGCGTCCGCCTTTCTTCCCGATAGTTCCTGACAGTTTCCCGTCCTTGCCGTATATCTTGACCTGATGCTCATCACCGGCCACTGTCACATAGCATCTGCCTTCGGCATCGAATGTGAAGTTTGTCGCATCTTTCAGATCTGATATGAATGGCTTCACCTCTCCGGAATCGGGATTGACGGTCATTACCGCCGTGCCGTCCGAGATGAAGGCGAGTTGTCCATCGTCCATGACATGGAGCGCCTGTGGATATTTTGCATCAACAGTCTTCTGGAGTTTGCCGGTTGCTCCGTCGCAAATGGCGATGAAATTGGTCTTCCTTTCAAGGATGCAGGGCGCAAAAGCCTTCTCTATGGCTTTGCGGTTGGCTTCGGTCCTGGCCGTAGGCGACATCTTGTCCGAGCCCGGCACAAGATCTGTCACCTTTAGAAGTTCGTTCATTTCCCTCATGACCTCACGATCGAACTGGGGGCCTCCGGCCCATGTCCTGAAAGCATCCTCCTGCTTCTGCTTGCCGGCCAGGAAATCCTTGAGCCGCTGGGTTGTCCGCGGATCGACCTCCGAGAAGATGAGTTTTCCAAGAGCGTCATCTGACACCAGCTTCGTCACAAGCCCCTTCCAGTCGCATATGTCTGTCGCATAGAAACCCTGATCTGAGAATGAGAGATATAGTTTGCCGTTCTTGGCGTCAAGCCCATTTGCGCGGACAGGCCAGATGTTCTTGTCGGACTTGTCAGCCCACAGGTCATGGATGGTGAACGATGCGCTTGTACGTCCTTCCCAGTTGTCATATACGCCGTCCTTCGAACGCAGACGGGTGACCCTGCGGCAGCTGCCATCCTCGACACCGAGGCTGAAGAGTGTCTTGCCGTCTACGGCGAGATGTTCCGCGCTGTCGATGCCCGTACCGACTCGCCATATCATATTGCCGTCCTGATCGCATCCCAGTATCGGCCTGCCGCCCTCGGCGAAGCTCCAGCCCAGATAGAATCTGCTCCCATCGGTCACCACGGAATCAGGCTGGCCGTGATCGCCGCCCCAGTCAGTTGTAGGCCCGTTGTTCCACGGATGGCTTCCGGCGACTGCCGCCCAGCCGCGGAAATTCACCTTGAAGGCCGGATGTGATATCGCCTCCCATGTGTATTGGCCGACATCCACGATTTCGGTCGGAGTCTTGAAGCGGGGGTTCTTAAGTCCATCCCATTTGACCTCCTGTCTGCCCTTTTCATAATAGGCCTCGTTCAGGAGCTCGCGGACTACTTCCCCCTGGGCGTTCTTAAGTATCATGGATACATATCCTTCAGAAGGCACATCAAATGCGATCGGCTTGAATCCGGGAAGTTCCTTCTTCTGGATCAGGCCCGTCCAGTCAGAGACGATATATCCGTTCTCGACCCTGGCAGGGAATTCCCTCTCGTCGGAGAGCCTTATATTCGGCATCTGCATCTTTCCTGACTTCTCAAGAACTCCCTCGCCCCAGTTCTCATAAGCGCGGAATGTGAACACGCGGTCGGGAACTATGCCGGCACGGAATATGTCCTTGGTCGTAAGGCGGCCTCCGGGACCTGCGGTATAATTAGGCTCGATCGCCATGCGCATCGTGTCGCCGGCGGACAGGGCCTGGGCGTCAGGTGTCAGGAGTTTCCACGGAATTGATATCTCCTGGGTATAGCCTTTGCCGTCGGCATCGACCACAAAAGCCTGTTTTGCACCTTCATTGAGGGCGTTGTCGATTGTCAACCCCTTGAAATCACGGCCGCACTGCGCGCTCAGGACGTTGATCTCGTCGCGGTCGCGCCAGCACATCCAGTGGGAGACTTTCTCCTGCGGAGACTTGTATGCCGTTATGAAACGCACCTGGAGGCAGTCGCCGACAAAGCCATGCCCGCCTTTGCTCGACTGGTCATTGTTCAGAGGCGTCTGGTCCTTGATCCTCGCCAGCAGATATAGGTTCTCCTTGTCGTACATGGCGTACATGCTCACCGAGAATTCGTTACGGAACCTTTCGACGTCGTCACAGGCGAAAAGCCCGCCGCTGAGATCCCAGTCGTCGAACTTCCCGTCGATGCTGACCGCGCCGGGGGCGGGAAGGATGTGCAGCACATTGTTCTCTGTCTGGGTCGCCTGGAGACCGAAAGAATTCAGCAGCAGCAGGCAGACGGCGGTAAAAACTGTTCTGACCATTGATTTCATTCTCATTGCTTGGCCTCCATGTGTCTTATTATTGAGTGATTATTTGTATTGGCGACGCTTCCTTCAGCCGGTTTTAAATATGTTATCATAATATCAACACTAGACAGTAACAATGTTTCGCTCGCATTTCAAGCCTGTGGATGTAAAATTCCGACAATATTGAATGATTGGTCTTCTCAGTTTATTTTGTTTCGGAGTCGATGAACTTGCTGAAGCTGTCGTTGATGTAGTCGAAAACCGTCTTTGCATTTGCCGCATCAGCCTTCTCCGTCATCTTGTTGAATTGACGGAGGGTCAGTTTGGTGCGGATCTCGCAGGTGCCAGGCATGTCGAGCCATGTTTCCTGCGCCTTATCCATCTGCGCCTGATTCAGTCCCAATGCGCGCAGAACTCCCATGGCCATCATCTCGTCGCCCTTGATATACATGTGGACGCCATCAGTCTTGAGATAGGATTTCGCACCCTTTGCCTTCGCGATCTCCTTGTCGGTGGCGTTCACGTCGGCCAGTGGCAGGTTGCGCTCCTTTGCCAGCGAACGCAGAAAATCATTATAGGCGTCCAGCTTCTTGCTGTTATCATTGTTCTCATCATAGATAAGTGTCGATGTCATGACTACCACCTTGATGTCGGCCGCCTTGCACTTGTCAAGAATGGCGGTGATGTTCTCCTTGTACTGGTCGAGCGGAACGCCCTTGGCGCCATGCCAGACGTCGTTCACACCGCAGCTGAGGGTCATGATATTTGGTTTTTTTGATATGACCTGGCCGTCGAGACGTGCAAGCATGTCATTGGACTTATTGCCGCTGATCCCCGCCTTGATGGCCTCCACTTTCATGCCGTTCACCTCCAGCCCTTTGAGGACAAGATTGACATAGCCACCGGGATTATTCCCTCCAAACTGGGTTATCGAATCCCCCAGGAAGGCGATTTTATCCCCCTTTTTCACCAGTGGTTCCTGGGCGAAGGAGTTCAATCCCGACAAACAGACCATTGCGGTTACCGCCAGACATGGGATGCTGGCGGCCCCCAGATGCTTCAATCGATTCCACATAGTCAAATCCTCCTATTTTAATGTCTTATATTTTTCAGCAGCTCCGCAGCCGGGCATATTCCTCGTCAGTGCAGGCATCGATGAAATTCGCCATTTCTGCTTTACCCTGTGATTTCTGCAGCTTCAGGATTTCAATGCATCTCACAACGAGGCCATGGATGTCATAGCCGATGAACTTCACG
>CAZDNQ010000564.1:0-3579 GCA_964506605.1 uncultured Victivallis sp.
TATTCAAATCCTATCTCGCCCCAGGTGTCCGGATAGAGCCAGCTTTCCTGCGGCTCGTCGTTCACCAGGTTCGTATGCTTGTTCGACCAATACGTGCGAGCAGTGTTGATCATCCCGTTCGCGTCTGACGAAATGAACCCGACATCGCCGCGGATCTTCATCCCCTTCTTTGGTTCGAGCCCAATCGACTTCAGGGGCAGGGCGGCTTCGACCACATATCTGCTGCCTTCGGCCTTGACCTTCACATTCGCGTCGGCTATCGCCTCGACACGGTCAAATACTTTTGTGCCTACCGGTGAAGTGTAGCTCTTCTTCGCCTCGGAAGGGGCCTTCTTGTCGACTGGCGCCATCAATACGGCCACTGGTTTTCCGGAAAGCTGTGCGAATACAATTCGGATGTCTCCTGCTTCAGGCTGTCCATGCTTCTTCGCTCCGTCCCTGACATCAAGCTGGAGATCAACAGAGTCACCTGTCTTGAAGAGGCGCGCAATATCCTTTCCTTCATTCTTCCATGGTGTGCTGTCGTTCACTTCATAGCAGATATAAAGGTTGTTTGCGTCGTATGCCATCTTCACCTGAGCCTTGTCGGGCAGTCCTTCACGGCTGACTGCGATCGCAGGGATGTCCTTCCAGTCATTGAGGCTTCCATCGAGATTTGGCGCCTTGCCGATCTGTTTGACGGCATATGAGGCGGCTTCCGCCTTCTTGGCGGCGCGTGCGATGTTCTCCTGGTCCGCCTTGACTATCGTGGGCATGTCGACGGAAATTTCAGCAGTGCTGAAACGGCGGATTGAATCAAGACCGTTTATCAGAAGGATCATTGCAGCCTGGCGCGGCCATCCGGTTGTTAGGCGTATCTTGCCGTCGGACTGTCTCCCGAACCATCCGTTGAAAGGCTCTCCGCCTTCGGTGAAATTGTCCAGAGGCATTCCCTTGAGCATGCTCTCCTTGTCAGGAAGAGTGTCGCATGGCAGGCGTCCGTCCTGGAACATTGTCCCGACATATAGTCCGTCTGTCGTGAAGATGAAATCCTGTCCGAGATTGCCGCGTATGAGGAAGACATTGCCAGCCTGCTCGCCTGCGTTCGCGACACCGCAGATCTTCAGAGGGCCGATCAGAAGTCCGGGCTTCGGCATGGTCGCATTGTGCGAGCCGTGCACGCCCGGATAGGGATTCGGATACGACCATTCGATTATTTTCTTGCCGAGATCTATTCCAAGCATTCCAGTCGTCGGTCCCGCGTAGCCCTTGAAGCTGAGACAGAGCAGACGGTTTTCTTCAGGAACCGGAACCAGATCGCCGTTTTCAGCGATTGGAAGATTTGTAAAGGCCTTCGAGGCGTAAACGGGCGCACCGTCGGCTTTTATTTCTACAGGCTTGATTGCTGTAATGCCATTTATGTAGATTGTCAGCGTCTTCGTATCTATTCTTCCACCCCATCCATTGTCCAGCTTTAACGCGCTTTCACCGCGCTGTTTCTCATTGCTGGGTTTCTTCGCGGGAATGATCTCGCATTCTGCGCGCTGGATTTTTCCGTCGCTGTTGCCATCGTTCCATATGATCGTGTCATATGGATCGAGTCCGGCAAGTTCGCCGCTTGCCTGCTTTACGACTTTGCCATCGTGGGCTAGCAGGTTAAGAGCCTGTCCAACCATGCAGATCGCGGACACGGGCTTCCATCCGGTTTCAGTTTCCATGAACAGGAGCTGGCCTGATCCTTCATTGTACGGATCGTGAAGGTAAAGGTATTCGTGGTTCTTTCCTGCGATGTTCGCAGTGAATCTCTGCGGACCCACGTGTGAGCCAGTAGGTACTGTGAAGTATTCGCCCTTTTCCTCGTCCGGGACCCAGAGGATCTTCTGAAGTTTCCAGGTGCCGTTCTGCTTGTCGAGTTTGAACTCGAGCGGTCCGCAGTAACCGAGTGTCGGATCCTGGTCGTGGAGGAAACAGCCGGTTCCCGCATAACCTGTGTTGCCAAGATAGTCGCGGACAAGTTTTCCATCCTTGCCCCATACCGAGACCCGGCGTGGGAAGTTCCAGCTCTCGACAACCCAGACCTGTCCTTTTGCATCAACTGCTATCGAGCTCATCTTAAGCATCGCCTGCTCGTCGAAATCCCCGCGGATTGCGCGCCCGCCTTTCTTTCCACATGTGTAAACAGGCTTGCCGTCCGCCGAGAACGCCTTCACCTGGCTGTCTGGTCCGACATCGGCTACGAGGATGTTGCCATCGTTGTCCACCGCAAGTGCCGATATCTTTCCAATTCCTTGAATTGGCAGCGGCGTTGTCGCACCGGTATCAGCATTTATGGAACAGACCTTCCCGTCAACAATTCCATACAGTTTCCCATCATGCGAAAATGCGATGTCGGACGGATTCGCAGCATCAAATTTCTTCATGACGGCAGCTGATGCGGCATCTAATATATAGACCTTTCCTGAATCAAGTGATATTGCAAGCTTTCCTCCCTGTGCTGAAATACCAGTAAGCTTCCCGGGATTTTCCTCGCCGAGAATTTCCTTCAGAGTAAGATCGTATGTGCGCTCCTTGCCGTCTTTCACGAACGCAGCGGTCTTCCCGGTCTTGGCGTCATAGCGGCAAATAGTCTCCTTCGTGTACCAGTGCGTCACATATGCGTATACATACTTGTCGTCGCCTGCAAGCATGCGAGTTCCGCGGCGGTCGCCCCATTTCTTCTGTCCGGCAGGGTCAATCCCGATGACACCGCTTCCGCCTTCAGGAACTTCGAAGCTGACCATCGTCCAGTCTCCGGCAGTTCCCACTCCGATCGGCGCACTGTGGTCGGCACCCCATGCGCCTCTTCCGTCCTTGGTGTCCCATGGAGGCGTGCCGGGATTGTAGAAGCACATCTCATATTCGGCGGAAAGACCCTTCTGTGTCAGTCCGCGCACCTTGAATGTCCCCGGCTCAATGAGCTTGCCGAAGTCGGTCAGACAATCCCAGTTGACTTCCACTGTGATCTTACCGTCCTTCTCCGAACCTTTCACCATGTAGTCGGCTGGATCCCTGTCGGCGGCGAGAGTGCGGATCCTTTTTCCATCCTTATCTTCAATGACCAAGGTGAAACGTGCGGCATCCTTCGGAATTTCCGCCTTTACTGGAACTGTCCCAAGTATCTTGTCTGACTCGATCACATACTCGCGCAGAGGGATGCTCCCCTTGTCTGAAAGAGTGAGGTTTCCCCATGAATTCACTGCTGACCAGTAGAATTCGCGCGAAGTCTTTCCGGGCTGCATGTTGTCGGCATAGCGGTGTACGGGCCATGTCCGTCCGGTAGGATCGCCCCACAGGAATTCGCAGCCCATGCGCATGACATTGCCGGCCTTTATGTCAGGGACTTCCCTGTAGATCAGCTTCCATGGAATGCGAATCTCCTGGGAGAATCCTTTTCCGTCGGCATCCATCTTGTACGCCATCTGGGCGCCTTCACCGAGTTCGGCGGAGCCTTCCGGCGTGACCAGCATCTTTATATCGCATCCATCCCTTTCGCTCTTGTCGTTCTTCCAATAGGCGAAATGCATGACGGACTGTTTCTTGGTTGAGAACTGCCATACGGTT
>CAZDNQ010000565.1:0-3579 GCA_964506605.1 uncultured Victivallis sp.
GGCGCACCATCCGATTTTTTGTCTGCGCCAGTAGAAACCATAGTAAGACAAAATGACATGGCTATTGCCAATCCAATGTATTTTTTCATTTTCATCTCCAATCGCTAATTTATTATCTGCTTAGATCAGGTCGTGCCCTGATCTCTCCGGCATTGAATGCCGCATTTGGATTTTTTAAGTAACTTACATGAGCATCGGCAAAACAGTAGTTTATACCGCCACCATGCCTGAAATCGCAGACAAACGCCGTCGGACCGCCATCTATCCATGCCGATCCCACGTAAGCGTAATTGCATATGTAGGTGAAAGCTGAACGCGTACAGTCAGCGAAGGCAACCACCTTTTCAGGATTTTTGAACTCAGTAAGGCTCGGTCCGTATTCATAAGCTTTCGCAGTATCAGATGCATACCATGAGGTATTCAAGGCTATCCAGGAACACAAGTCTTCGACACCCTTCTGCACAACTGGAGAAGGGCATCTGATCAGGCTGTCATATGGCGGACACCAGATACCGTTTATCTTGGGATAGCGCGGCAGATCCGCATTGAAATATGATCCGAGGATTGATGCCTGATACCATTGATCACCTACACCATACGCACCGCCATTGTTTGCCGCTGGAAAATGCATGTTGAAGTCACCGGTATACATCGTAGCTGCAATGCCTAGCTGCTTCATCTGGCTCAGGCATACCACTTTCTTCGCCTCATCCTTTGCCTTCTTTAGCGCCGGCAGGAGCATTGCGCACAGGACAGCTATGATCGCAATTACGACCAGCAGTTCGATGAGTGTAAAACATCTTTTTCTTTGAAGCATCACCAATCCCTGTTATTTCCATGAAATCGTCACGTCACCCTTGTCCGGAACAACCTGAACCAAAGCAAACCTGTTTCCATCATTCTCAATGATCCGACATCCGATCTTCTTCGAATCCTGTACGGCTTCAACCGTTTTCCATGAAGCATCTATGCGGAGCTTCACGGTCAGCGGATAATTGAATATTGAATCGTCCATGTCGTCCGTCAGGCTGAGGACAATCTTGTCCTTGGCGTTTTCCTTAACTGCGAGTTTCGCAGTATCCCTCTCCTGTCCATACATTGCGATGTCGCGGAACAGGCCTGCCCAGAGCTCGCCGGATTTTATCTTTGCCGAAAGAGTTTCGAAAGTTTTCTGGAGCTTCTCGCGTTCCTCAGGTTTTACCAGATGGAAATGGCAGCAGTACCAGCCCCTGTAGAACTGAACCCTCTTCGCCCTGCCCTTCTCCAGTGCCGTCAGAAGATCCTGCGCCTCGAACTGTGCGTTGCCGATGTTAATTCCCCCGACGCTGGTGATTCCAGCATAGTTTATCATGTTTGCCTGGTTGATCGCGGCAGGACCCGACCGGCAGGCGATGTAATACTTCGCGGCGATCGCCTGGTCATTCAGCTTGCTGTTTGGGCCTCCGGGATATGCAAGGACCAGACACCTGTGCCCCTTTATGTTCTCCTCGATGTCCTTCTTCGAATCGGCATATTCCGTCTCTATGTCCTTCCAGCCCTCCTCGTCAATATGCAGATGTTTGGCAGTATGGGAGCCGACATCGTTACCTGCATCAATCAGCTTCTTGAATCCCTCCCATGTTCCGTTGAACGAATTTGTACCGCCGACCCTGTCGGTGATCACGAACCATGTGATAGGGAATCCATATTTCCTTCCCGTCTCGAGCCACCAGTCATGGTCCGGTGCGCAGTTGTCGTCTATCGTCAGGGAAAAGGCCGCGACAGCATCATCTTTCCAGAGGCAGATGGACGCATCACCGACCTTCTCGGGCCAGTCGATGTCCCTGAGTTCGAAACGGGGCTTCTCGGGTTTTCCGGCGAGTATCTTGTTCTTATTTTCCGCAGAGGTGGAATTCGCGGACAGAAATAATATTGCCGTAAGAAGGAAGATGCTTTGGCAGGTTTTCATGATCAAGTTGGAGTTCACAGCTTTAGCGTGTCCAGTCTGGGTTTGATTAACTTATTTTGGGTTTGCTATGTCGATGAAGAACCTTGCCTTGGTGTTGATTTCGTCATATGGCCCGAGGCTCTCGACGTGTCCGTCTATGAACAGGAAATTTCCGCTGGAGCCGCCATGCCGGAATGAATACCAGCCATGATATGCGGAATAGGCGGGAAACACGGAATCGTCACCTAGTGTCAAGGTGTATGGCGCTTTGGCAAAGACGCATTCACCCATGAACTCTGTCTCCACGAGGAGGAACTGCGATGAAGGCTTCGGGAACAGGGATGTCTTGGCCCCGAGATAATACGAGTCATACTTTGGAGCCACATACGGCGGCTGAGTCTGGGTGTTTACATCCAGTGACTTTCCGTATGTCCCGCATTCAGGATAAGACCCCCAGTTGTAACCGCCCTGGGCATCCATGTTATATCCCCAGTACCGGCTGTAGCCCGCACCGATATAATTTTTTGACGGACAGAGCAGAAACGAAGCTGAATCATATGTAGTCTCGCCTTTAGAGGTGCAATAAGGATCAGTCGGCATATAATAACCGACCACCCTGGGCTTGCCGTCATACATAAGTTCATTCAGTATCGTGTACCACTGGATGGCGGCTCCTGTCGGCTGTACCTGATGCGCTCCGCCGGGAAACCTGTCATCAAAGTCGGTGGAGAAATTCAGCATCGTCGTATATATCTGCTTTTGATTGCTGATGCACAATGCCTTCTTGGCCTGCTCCTTTGCCTTCTTCAGCGCAGGAAGTAGAAGCGCCGCGAGTATTGCGATGATCGCAATTACAACAAGCAGTTCAATAAGTGTGAACCTGCCAGGATAACTGTTCGCATGTTTTTTCAACATATGCCCCCTTTGCCATTCATTCATCGCCAGTCACCTTGATTGTATTATAACAGCGCCGCTGCTTGCTGTCAAGCTTATCTTTTTAATTATCAAGCACTTGCGTCGCTACATGTTCAGCATAGCCGTACACCCGGCCACTACTCCTTTGAAGGCGTGGTCATCACCGATTCAATTCCGAGCAGATCCGCGATCTTCTTCAATGTCGCAGCCTTGTGTCCTATGCCCAGAGCAAAGTGATGTGTCGGCCCCTCGGCCACCCAGCGTTTCAGGAAAGACCTGACATCCGGCATGAACTTGCCATGCGTGTTGGTGTTGCCGGTCGGCGGGGTCGGCCCCTTCATTGATTCACCCTCGGCGATGATGAACTTGAACTTGCCGTCCGCCTTCACACCAATGCTGAGCATTGTGATCGGACCGGCCCTGATGCTGAATTCCACACCTGCGCCCTTGCCAGGCTTGCCATGATATTTCTTCAGGCTGCGGAGAACAGGCCTGCTGTCCGCGATGTTCAGGTGGTGGGGTCCGTCATGCCCGACAAGCACGGAATCCCTTTCAAAATCCACGGGATGGAATTCCGCAAAACTTCCACCTATCTCCAGCCTGTCCATGATCATCATCGCGATGCAGGTCTTGATGTCGAACTCGCCGCACATCGGGAATCCGGCACCTGTGAGCAGCGAGTTGCCAACGATGAGGTTGGTGACGAGCGTGCGCATTTGCGAGCCGGGTTCGCCTTC
>CAZDNQ010000566.1:0-3578 GCA_964506605.1 uncultured Victivallis sp.
GCATTTCTTCTATTTCGTCTTCTATATACCGCTCTGGGTGCTGAACTGGTCCGTCGATGCAATACTTTTCGCCCTCAGGGTTCCGAAGGCGCCAAAGCATGAAAGGCATTCCGAGGACGAAATCAGGATAATACTGGACAATTCACAGGAGGGCGGACTCATGACCTTCAGACGCCTCCTCTATATTGAGAACGTGCTCGACATGGGGACTTTGACAGTCAAGAACTCCATGCGCCCGCGCGACAGGATGCATTTTCTCAGGACCTGCGCCACACAGGAGGAAAACAACAAGGTCATAACCGAATTCAAGCAGTCCCGGTATCCGCTCATAGGAGATGATCCTGAAAACCCCCTCGGCTACATACACGTCAAGGATCTGCTTCTGGCGACAATATCCGGAAAGCCGACTTCAGACCTCAAGCCCTTCGCCAGGCCATGCCTGAAGGCGAAGGAGTCCGACACCATCGAGCAGCTGCTTTCGGAAATGCAGAGGCGTGGAAACCATGTCGCGCTCATCTATGACAAGAAGGGGGTCTGGATTGGTTTTGTAACGATGGAGGATCTGATAGAGGAAGTCATCGGGGCTGTCGAGGAGGAGTTCCCCCTGGAGGTTGCGGTATATCTATCTGACACCCTCACCTCTGAAAGGGTTCTGCTCGATGTTGAAGGGAAATCGATAATCGAGGCCGCCGAGCAGGCCCTGAAGATGCTGAATCAGAAGGAGCTGCCCATGCCTGTGGAGACAATAATGCTCTCCGTGGTCGAACGTGAGAAGCTGATCAGCAGCTATGTCGGACGGAACATTGCAATTCCGCATGCCCGTCTCAAGAGCCTGGCAAGGCCGGTGGTGGTTGTAGGACGTCTCAAGCATCCATTCCCCTCCCCTGTCCCCAACGAGACTGTCAACATCATCTTCATCCTCCTGACCCCCGCCGACACGCCTAGGATTCACCAGGTACTGCTCTCCCATATCGCACAGATGCTCGACAGCGAATTCCTGTCTGACAGGCTGCTTAACGCAAAAACCTCCGTGGAACTGTTCGAAGCGTTGAAGACTGCGGAGCAGGCATCAAGGGGTTAGAGAAGCTTTGAACCGTATTCAGCGTCACATAAAATTTAAAGGAGAGGTCCATCCACATGGAAAAAATCAGCTTGAAGCCCATCGGTCTGCAGCTCTACTCGCTCAGGGAGCTCCTCGGAGAATCCAAGGAAAGCTTCCTGTCCACCATGAAGCAGGTCTCTGAAACCGGATTCGTCGGAGTGGAAGGCGGACTCGGCGAGGCGAAGAAGTTCGGCATGACGGCGGAGCAGTACAAGGAACTCCTGGACAAGCTCGGTATGAAGATGATCACCGGCCCAGGTCCGAAGCACGATCTCTCGAACATCGAGGAGATAGCCCAGCTCAGGAAAATCTTCGGATTCAAATATCTCTTCAGTGGTTTCGGATGGGACGAGTTCAAGACCATGGACGGCATCCGCAAGACGGCGGAGCTGATCAACCGCATGACAGCTGCAATCAAACCGCATGGGCTCAAGCTGTCACTGCATAACCATTTCTGGGAATTTGACAAGATCAACGGCCGTATAGCCCAGGAATACATCGCCGAACTCTGTCCTGACGCCGTGTTTGAGATCGACGTCTACTGGGCCACGAACTTCGGGGCGAACGACGCCGCGGAACAGGTGAAGAACTTCCGGGCACGCACACCTCTGCTTCATATCAAGGACGGCATGATGGAACGTCCGGCCGACCAGCCGTTCGGGGGACCGATGTCGGCGGTCGGAGCCGGAAAGGTCAATGTCAAGGGCGCAATTGCCGCCGCAGATCCCAAGCTGCTGGAATGGCTGATAGTGGAGATCGACCGCTGCGAGGGGGATCGCCTGGAGGCAGTCAAGGCAAGCTATCGGTATCTTGTCGGCAACAAACTCGGCAAGGGATCGGTGAAATAATAAAAACAGCTCTTGCGAGCTTAACTACGAACTTATTCCTAATTGTGTTTTCAGTTCGTTTGTAGTTAATGCCGCAAGGCATGTTCTTATATTAAAAATCAATTAATGGAGTTGTATGAAGATATATCGTGTTGCGTTCATAGGGTGTGGAAGGATAGCCAGCATACATGCGGACGGCTACAAGCTGAATCCCCGGTGCAAGGTCGTGGCCCTGGCGGATTTAAAGGCGGAAGCAATCAAGGCGTTTGCCGATAAGCATGGGTTTTCCGATGCCGAGATATTCACCGACTACAAGAAGATGCTCCGGAAGATCAGGCCGGACATTGTCAGCGTCTGCCTCTGGACAGGCCTCCATGAGGAGGTGGTGAAATACTGCGCGAAGGCGAAGGTTCCTGCGATCCACTGCGAGAAACCTATGGCTCCAAGCTGGCAGGCAGCACTGTCGCTTGCAAAAGCCGCTGAAAGGAACAAAGTCCAGCTCACCTTCAACCACCAGCGCCGTAAGTTGCCCGTTTTCAGGAAGGCGCGTGAACTTATAAGACAGGGCGCGATCGGAAAACTCCTCCGCATAGAGGCCTTCAACCCGAAGAACATCCTCGACTGGGGGACCCATGTCGTCGACATGACTTTCAAGTTGAACGGCGATGTGCCGGCAACCCGTGTCTTCGGACAGATCGATGCGCGTGAAGGCGGTTCCTGGTTTGGAATCCCGTTCGAACAGCTGGCGGTCGGCTGGATTACTTTCGCCAACGGCGTCACCGCCGTGATAAAGTCCGGCGACCAGAAGGAGATGAATCTTGGGTTCCGTCTGCACGGAACGGAAGGCGTCATCGAGATCCTCGAGCCTGAACCCAACCTCCGAATCCGCGCCAAGGGAAAATCATCGTGGCAGATTGTAAAAGTTCCCGGCCACCTGCACGGCTGTCCGGAAAACGGGCACATGAAACTGGTGATGAAGGATATCACGGATGGACTTGGCAAGGGCAAGGAGCCTGAGCTTACGTTCAAGCGCGCACTCCGCGCCACTGAAGTCATCTATGCCTGGTACGAGTCGGCGTTGAAACGACAGGCTATTGACCTGCCCCTGAAACCGACGACGACAAATTATCTGACTGTGGCAAAGGCGGCAGGGATCAAGAAGAAATAGTCTCGGCGCCCGCGAATCACACGAAAAAGGTTTTGCAGCTCAATATTCTGTGTTCTGAGTCTGTGCAAGTCCGTGGCCAAATTCCTCAGGCCTCGTCGCCGCCTGTGAAGAAGCGTTTCGCCTTGCTGAAGAAGGTTTCGATGAGCGGGTGGTTCTTGGAGTTTTCCTGGCCTTCCTTGAACTTTGCCAGAAGTTCCTTTTGCTCGCGGGTCAGGTTCGTTGGGACTTCGACGAACACCTTGATGTGCTGGTCTCCGCGCTGTCCACCACGGAGGGAGGGCATTCCTTTTCCCTTGAGCCGCAGGACTGTTCCGTTCTGGGTGCCTTCTGGAATCTTGAGCTTGGTCTTGCCGGTGATCGTCGGCACTTCGACAAGTCCGCCGAGAGCGGCCGTTACAAAGTCTATCGGAAGCTCGCAGATGATATCAAGCCCGTCGCGCTGGAAGATCTCATGGGCTTTCACATGTATTACGACGTAGAG
>CAZDNQ010000567.1:0-3578 GCA_964506605.1 uncultured Victivallis sp.
CGCGGGTGCCAACGACTATCTCATCAAGCCTGTGAAGGAAGCCCATCTCATCGCGAAGCTGAAGACCTTTCTGAAGTTCTAGTCCATCCACAAGTCCGACCTGGATCTCGTCCGCAACCATGTCGAGATAGCCGGCAAATACGAGATAGAGAAGATTCTCGGCTATGGCGCACATTCGGTCGTATATCGTGCAAAGGACAAGACAAGCGGCAATGATGTCGCAATAAAGCTTATCAACACGCCGATGATCGAGGATTTCTCAAAAAGCTTCATTGAAACGGCTTCTAAACTGAAGGAGCTGGCGTCACCGTACGTCCTGAAGATTTTCGACTACGGCCAGTTCGCAGGCAAATTCTATGTGGTGCTCGAATACGCCGACGGCGGAGACCTATCGGGAATCATCAAGAAGAAGAAGCTGACCGAACTCGAGGCCGTCAATCTGGCAATAGACCTTGTCAAAGGGCTTAAGGATCTTGCAGCCAGAGGCATCATCCATTTCGACATCAAGCCCGAAAACATCATGCTCTGCGGCAAAGTGTTCAAACTTGGCGACTTCGGAGTCATATCTCCCAGGGAGTCGGGGACGATCCCTATAAGGATGGAAATATGGGGTACGGCTGCATACCTTCCTCCGGAATATCTGAATGACACAGGATATGTGGATTCGAGAAGCGACCTATACAGCACCGGAATCACGCTGTACCAGGCAATGACCGGCGACAATCCGTTCCAGTCTGAGAAATCCGCAGTATCGATGTTCAAGCAGATCAATCTCGTACCGCCGCCCCTCAAGGCCTATGACGGCAAGATAAGCCCATATTTCTCGGAACTGGTCCGAGGCATGATGGAGAAGGATCCCGACAAGAGGCCGAAACTCGATGACGTCGAGCATGTACTGGAGCATATCAAGGAATTCTGTGAACTGCCCAGGACAGAAGCCTCTGCAACCACGCAGCTGAAGAAGGAACTCGAAACCCTGGTGCCTAGCTCTGCCGAGGGGAAGGCAAGGGAGCTTCCCGAGAGGGCCGTTCCGGCAAGAGGCTTCAAGTTCGAACTGTTGCGCATGGGGATTGCGAAAGCCGCAGGCTACAGCATCCTGATCATAGCCGCCACATTTGCCGCAGGATATGTAATCAACAACCTGTTCTTCGACAGGCTCGATCCTGTAAGCCAGCCTGGCGCAATGCTCTGTATCATCTGTCCGAAATGCAACGTTCCTGTGGCAAAAAGAACAATGGACATCATGCAGGAGAAATGCGACAGGTGCGGGAACAGGATGTATTACTGCGACAACTGCAAGAAATGCGGACTTGAGTTCGCCCATCCGGATATTGCAGCTTCTTCCGGAGGAGCCATATCGGGACTTAGAATGCCTGTGACCTGTCCCCGGTGCGGCTCCAAGGACATAATTCCCGCCATGGCAAAAAGTGGAAAATGAATCCAAGGTGCTTCTTCGGCAATCTCCGGCGGCGCCAGGAAATCAGGAGGCAGGACATTGGCTGGAACACAAAACAAAATGAAGATACTCCTTGCTGAAGACAGCGCATTGAGCCGCAAGCTTGCCTTGAAGATGATCGAGCACTGCGGCCATGACGCCGATTCCGCCGAGGACGGCAGGCAGGCGGTCGAAAAGGCCTGCTCCTGCTCATATGACCTGATACTGATGGACATGTTCATGCCCGGGCTAGACGGCGGCGAAGCGGCCCTTGAGATAAGGTCCAAAGGCGCTTCAACACCGATTGTGGCGCTCAGCGGAGATTTAATCGGACAGGATGAGCTTTCCAGATATGGCATTACGGATTCAATACTCAAACCTCTTTCTGAAGGCGAACTCGCAAGGGTCGTCGCCGCACATTGCAAGGCATCCGGACATGCGCCTGCAGAGGCCGGACACGGACAGGCAGCCCCCTCGCCTGCAGGTTCACAGGTATCCCAAGACATTTTCGACGAGAAGGCGGCGCTTGAATTTGCAGGAGGAAACAGCACGGTACTGTCGGAAATGCTCATGTTGTTCGCCGGGGGGACTGGTAAGAACATCGACAGGCTCGCCTCAGCCATCTCTGACGGAGACATGCAGAAGGCAAAATCCGCCTCCCACCTGATCAAGGGCGAGGCTAAATCCTTAGGCGCATTGAAAGTCTACAGGACGGCCGCAGAGATCAACGAGGCTGCAAAGTCCGGCGGGGCCGGCAGATGCTCCGAACTGCTGCCTTCACTCAGATCCGACTTCCAGGAATTCAAAGATTTCATCGGCAAACGCGGGTGACCATGCAGAACTTTTTCATCGAGCAGGCTGATTTCATACAGTTCCTATATGGACTATCGTTCATACTGCTGGCAGCAACTGTCTACATTCTAAGCAACAATTCAGTGCTAAAATGGAAATGGTTTGCGATTTTCGCGCTCATCCAGGGGCTCATCAACATCGCCGATGTTATATCTGCGCCACTGGAAGGGAGCTATGCATATCGGGTAATTGACATATCGCTCTCCATATTCTCCTATTTCTGCCTCTTCGAGTTCGGCCGCTCCGGACTTGAAATTGAGAAAGGCAGGGACAACGCCGGAAAATGGATATACGCGATCGTCTTCTGGATGGTCGCGGCGGGAGCATCGAAGGGCATTGAAGGGCTCGAGGCGACATCCCGCTACTTCATGGCGCTCCCAGGCGCGGCCTTCTCAGCATACATACTTTCAATGACGCGCCTTACGAAGCTCCAGGGCAACAGGGCGCTGTTCACTGCGGCAACCTGCATGCTTTTCCTCGGCCTCTCCATTGCAACCATCCCCTCCGAGGCGAAATTCTTCCCCGCGGACATCCTCAATAAGGATACGTTCCTGGCGGCGGCCCATTTCCCGGCGCTGCTTATAAACCTCCTTCTGGTGCTGGTGCTCTGCTTCTGCTTCAGCTACTTCTACTGGAAATGCATTACGGTCCAATATACCGAAATGTCATCCGGCCACAAGTCCCGTATAAAATATTACATCCCCGCAGTTTTTGTGATATTCATACTTGCCGGATGGATCACCACACAGAACGTCGGACTTGAGGAGGACAGGAACCAGAGATCCCTGCTGATGTCGCTGACCCGGGCTATCGCGGCGTCCATAGATCCTGAGAAGATATTATCGCTTTCAGGAACTCCGGACGATGTGAAGGCTCCTGAATATACGGACCTGAAGAAGAAGCTTTCCGGAATCGCCAACAGCCAGAAGAACATCAAATACATATATCTCATGGGGCGCAGGGATGGCGAGGTCTTCTTCTATATGGATACAGAACCGACCAGGAGCTCCGAAGAGGAGAAGGCGCAGCCGCAGGTGGCGGTGCCGGGCAAAATTTACAATGAAGCCAGCAAGGAGCTGAGATCCTCGTTCAAGTCAGGCCGCGAATTCACCGAAGGCCCGCTGAGCGACGAATGGGGCGTGTTCGTCTCTGGTTTCACGCCCGTGTTTGCTCCGGAGTCGAAGGATGTGATCGCCGTCCTGGGAACCGACGTTGACGCCAATGAATGGAACGACATGGTCTCCAGCCGCAGACGGGTTCCGATATTGACTACCCTGATGATGTGCCTGCT
>CAZDNQ010000568.1:0-3577 GCA_964506605.1 uncultured Victivallis sp.
CCGGGCAGACCGCAGTCATGCGCAGCGGTATAAGCGTGATCGACGTGTTCACGAAGTAGGGGCGGGCTTCAGCCTGTCCCCTAAGATTTTGAGAAAGGTTGTTTGCTTGTAGTTAACTCATTTTTGCGTGTTCTTTGCGTCAATATGGGACAGCCAATAATGGCTTAACTACAAGCGATTAATATAGAACTTTTTGCAATATCACTTAACGGAGGAACCATATGTCGGACGAGAAGGTGAAAGACGGGCCGGTGACCGGCAGCGATGATCTTGAAGCCGTGAAGAGCCTGCATGGCGCATACAGGGACATGTCGGCGCAGATCGGACAGGTCATAGTCGGACAGACAGATGTCGTCGAACAGGTCCTTATTGCCATCTTCTGCCGGGGGCATGCGCTGCTTGTCGGCGTGCCCGGACTGGCGAAGACGCTCCTTGTCAGCACGATCTCCAGGGCTGTCTCGCTCAGTTTCAAGCGTGTGCAGTTCACTCCCGACCTGATGCCTTCCGACATCACCGGCACCGACGTGCTTGAGGAGGACCGCACGACAGGGAAGCGTGCGTTCCGCTTCGTCCATGGGCCTCTGTTCGCGAACATGCTGCTTGCCGACGAGATCAACCGTACTCCTCCGAAGACTCAGGCCGCGCTTCTCGAGGCGATGCAGGAGAGGATAGTGACCGTGGGCGAGAAGGACTACCATCTGCCTGATCCGTTCTTCGTGCTTGCCACACAGAACCCCATCGAGCAGGAAGGCACATATCCGCTTCCGGAAGCACAGCTCGACCGTTTCATATTCATGATACATGTCGACTACCCGAGCGAATCCGAGGAGCTGCAGATCATGAAGATGGTCAGCGGACAGTCGAAGTCGGATCTCAAGCCCATACTCCATGGCGAGGACATACTCCGTCTCCAGGCGATAGTGCGCCGCGTTCCGGCGGCGGACCATGTGTTCGAGCATGCGAGGGAGATCGTAAGGGCGACGCGCCCGTCCGATCCGAAGTCTCCGGACTTCATAAAGGAGCTTGTCCAGTGGGGCGCAGGCCCGCGCGCTGGAATCAACCTCATGCTGGCGGCGAAGGCCAGGGCGATTCTCCGCGGCAGATACCATGCGATCACCGAGGATGTGAGGGAGATGGCGCTGCCTGTGCTCAGGCACCGTCTTGTCACTACGTTCAACGCTGAGGCGGCCGGCATCAATTCCGACAAGGTCGTAAGACGGCTCCTTGAGACGATAAAGCCGAAGAAGGAGGACCTGCTTTCCGGAACTTCCGCCTCTTGATCCGATGTTCAAAGTTCGATGCTGGATGTTGAATGTTCAATAAATAGCAAGGCCTTATGGATTCGCTTTTCTCGACAAACAATGCTCCGCCGTACATGTGGCTCCTCGACCCAGAGGCGCTCGCGAAGATACACCGCCTAGACTTCCTGGCGCGCGGCGTGATGGAAGGATCGGTCACCGGACGCCACCGCAGCCCGTTCCGCGGCTCCTCAGTCGAATTCGCCGAACACCGCGAATACGCCAACGGCGACGACATCCGTGCGCTCGACTGGAGGGTCTACGGCAAGTCCGACCGCTACTACGTCAAACAGTATGAGGATGAGACAAACCTGCGTGTCACCGTGCTTCTAGACGCATCCGGCTCGATGGGATACACCGGGACGATGTCGTCGGTCAGGCGCAACAGGCGGCTCAGCAAGTTCGACTATGGTCGCTATCTTGCGGCATCGCTTCTCCATCTGATGATCCACCAGCAGGACGCCGTGGGGCTTGTCACGTTCGACACCGCTGTCCGCCGTTATCTGCCGTCGCGCGGACGTATAAGCCATCTGCGGGCACTCCTCGAGGAGCTGAACAACACCGAGCCCGGCGGAGAGACCTCGATCGCGCCGATACTCCATGACATTGCAGAACGCATCAAGCGGCGCGGACTTGTCATATTGATCTCCGACCTTTTCGATGATCCGGCTGAAATCCTGAAGGCGCTCCATCATTTCCGTTTCAGGAAGCATGAGGTGGTGCTCATGCATGTGATGGCGGAGGAGGAGCTCTGCTTTCCGTTCGAGAAGTGGAGCATGTTCGAGGATCTGGAGATTGGTTCAAACCGAATCGAGCTTGATCCGAGGGCGACTCGCGCGGCGTATCTGGACGAGGTCCGCAAGTTTGTAGCTGCCATACGCAAGGGCTGCGGCGAGATGCGCGTCGAGTATGTCCCGATAAGCACGCGCAAGGATTTCGATGTCGCCCTGCTGGAGTACCTCGCCGGCAGGTTGAAGATCGACAAGTAGGGACGGCCTTTAGGCTGTCCCATTCTTATAATTGAAGATGGAACACCCTAAAGGGCGTACCTACTTTTACAGGAAAAGATTTATAAAGCATATATGGGAAATCTCTGAATGACATTCCTTGAGTTTCCAATTCTTTTCGCTCTTGTGCTGGTTGCGGTGCCGGTGGTGATACACCTGCTGAACCGCAACAAGGCGCGTCCTGTCGCCTGGGGCGCGATGAGGTTCCTCGCGGCGTCGCTCGAGACCGAACGCAGGCGCCTGCTGCTGGAGGAGATGCTCCTGCTTGCGCTCCGCTGCCTGCTGGTTGCCGCGATCGTGATGGCGATGGCGAGGCCGTTCATTTCAAGTCAGCCCTCCTTCTCGTGGCTCATCTCCCTGCCTCTGCTCGCAGTCGCAGCCGTCTGCATCGGCATCTCATCAGTGGTATGGAAATCGGTCAAGACGAGGAGGAAACTTCTTGTCGCCGCCGGACTTTCCGCGATATTCGCAATCGCCGCCGCCGCATCGGAACGCTGGCTCATCAAGCGCTCCTGGCTTTCGGGAAACGGCGACCGCGACATCGTCATCATTGTTGACAGTTCCGACTCGATGAGGATTCTCGTGGACGGGCGGACAAATTTCAGCCGCGCAAAGGACGAGGCGCTGCAGGTCGTGAAGAACTGTTCGTCCGGCGACGCGGTCGGACTCATTCTTGCCGGACCTGTGCCGTACGCGCTCGTGAAAGCGCCGACATCCAGCCACCGGGACATCATTGAAATGCTAAACCACCGCGACTTCCAGCCCACCGGCGGATCCTTCGGCGCGCTCGAGGCCCTCAACGCCGCTTCAGCGATGCTCGCGGAAGGGCGGAATCCCGTCAGGAAGATCATCGTGTTCACCGACCATCAGGGCGTAGGCTGGGACATCCGCAGCCAGGCGCGCTGGAACTATCTCGCACGCAACCTGAACACTTCCGCGATCCGGCCAAAGGTCGTGATACGCAGGTTCGCCTTCCCCCAGCCGTTCAGGAACGCCGCTGTCGCCGATATCTCTTTCCCGCGCTCTTCTCCAGGAGCCGGCCAGACAGTTAAGATAGAGGCGAAGATCGTCAACGGCGGTGAACTCCCGATCCAGCCTGCTGCGGTCACACTATATATTAATGGAGAGATTATAAAGCGCGAGACCTTCTTCAGGGAGCTTCCGCCGGGAGCTTCCGAGGCGGTTACATTCGAGCACAAGTTTGCGAAGCCCGGACGCGCGGCCGTGAAATGCGAGATAGCCTGCAACGATGATCTCGAGGCCGACAATTCA
>CAZDNQ010000569.1:0-3571 GCA_964506605.1 uncultured Victivallis sp.
GATACGGCGTATGGGCGTAATGGCGATGTGCAGTAAATTCAGGATCTCCGATACGCCGGTTCGAATATTCCTCAGAGTATCTCCGACAGGAATTTCCCGGTATATGAATTCGGATTCTTCGCTACCTGCTCGGGAGTCCCTTCCGCGACAAGCTGTCCGCCCTTGTCGCCGCCGTCCGGACCGAGATCAACTATGTAGTCGGCGGTCTTGATGAGTTCCAGGTTGTGTTCGACGACAAGCACAGTGTTGCCCTGGTCGCGGAGGCGCATCAATACTTCGAGGAGCTTCTCGACGTCGGCGATATGGAGGCCGGTAGTCGGCTCGTCGAGTATGTAGAGCGTATGTCCACGCGGAATTCTTGCGAGTTCCGCAGAAAGCTTGACGCGCTGCGCCTCGCCGCCGGAGAGGGTCGTCGCGGGCTGTCCAAGGTGGATATATGCGAGGCCTACCTCCTCGAGCGTCTTCAGTTTCCGGTGGAGCTTCGGGATCGGGGAGAAGAATTCGGCCGCGTCGCTGACGGTCATCTCAAGCACGTCGGCAATGCTCCTGCCCTTGAAGAGTACGCCGAGGGTCTCGCGGTTGAAGCGTCTGCCTCTGCAGGCGGAACATGTGACATACACCTCCGGCAGGAACTGCATCTCGATCATTTTGACGCCGTCGCCGTGGCATTCCTCGCAGCGTCCGCCCTTGACATTGAAGCTGAATCTTCCTGACTTGTATCCGCGCATCTTTGATTCCGGAAGCTTTGCGTATAGGTCGCGGATGATCCCGAAGGCATCAGTGTATGTCGCCGGATTGGAGCGCGGAGTGCGTCCGATAGGGCTCTGGTCGATTACGATGACCTTGTTGATCTCCTCCAGTCCGCTGATCTTCTTGTGCTTGCCGGGGATGCCGGTGCCGATCTTGAAATGGCGGTCGAGGGCGACGCGGAGCGTATCATCTATCAGGCTGCTCTTTCCTGAGCCGGACACGCCGGTGATGCAGCAGAATGTGCCAAGCGGGATCTTTACGTCTATCTTCTTGAGATTGTTGTGCTCTGCACCTTCGATCACGAGCGATTTTCCGTTACCCTTTATCCTCTTGCCAGGCAGAGGGACGGTCTTTTCTCCGGAGAGATATTTGCCGGTTACGGATGTCTTCGTCTTTTCAACTTCCTTTGGCGTTCCTTCTGCGACGATCTCGCCGCCGTGTCTTCCTGCGCCGGGACCGAGATCGATCACATAGTCCGCCCTGCGGATCGTGTCGAGATCGTGTTCCACGACGATTACAGTGTTTCCGGTGTCGCGGAGCTTTTCCAGGGTGTTGAGAAGCTTGACATTGTCCTTCTGGTGGAGCCCGATGCTCGGTTCGTCAAGGATGTATAGGACGCCGGTAAGCCCGCTGCCGATCTGGGTCGCGAGGCGAATGCGCTGGGCTTCGCCGCCGGAAAGCGTACCGCTTTCGCGGTTGAGTGTGAGATATGAGAGCCCGACATCCTTGAGGAAGCTGAGGCGGCTGCGGATTTCGCGGATGACCTCGTGGGAGATCTTTTTCTCCTCGTCATTGAGCTTGAGCTTTTCGAAGAAGCTGTCGGCTTCCACTACAGTGAGTTCATTGTACTTGTGGATGCCGAGATCGCCGACTTTCACTGCGAGGATTTCAGGACGCAACCTGTTGCCTTTGCAGTCCGGACAGCACCTGCGGCCCATGTACTTCTTCAGGCGTTCTCTGACGTCCTCGCTTTCGGTCTCGATAAAACGGCGCTGGAGATTCTTAAGTATTCCTTCGAATGGCTTGTCGAGCTTGTGGACGCGTCCGGAGCGCCAGTAGTCAAATTTTATTATCTCGTCGCCGCTGCCGTTGAGGAGGACGTTCTGCACCTTCTGCGGGATATCCTTGAACGGCATGTGTATCATGTCGTCAAGCTTGAAATGCTCGCCGATGCATCTGAGGAGGTGGTTATAATAGATCATGAGGCGGCGCGGACCTCTCCGCCATGGCGGGATCGCGCCCTGCTTGATGGAGCGGCTTGGATCCGGTATCACAAGTTCAGGATCGAAGATGAGCTGCGTGCCGAGTCCGTTGCAGGTCGGGCAGGCGCCGTATGGGCTGTTGAACGAGAAGTTGCGGGGCGCAAGTTCCCCGAAGCTTATCCCGCACTTTACGCATGCGAGCTGTTCGCTGATCTGCTCCTCTGTCCATTTGCCCTTCTTGTCATCCGGGTTTTCGAGCAGGACGGTGAGTATGCCTTCACCGCAGCGGAGGGCGAGTTCGACGGAATCATTGAGGCGAGACAGTTCGGTCTTGCCTGTGACAAGCCGGTCGACCACCGCCTCGATGGTGTGGCGGATGTTCTTCTCGAGTTTTGGCAGCTTGGAGTCGAGCTCGTAGATCTCGCCGTCGATGCGGGCCCTTACGAACCCGTCGCGCTTCAATTTGTCGAGTATGTCCTGTTGTCCGCCCTTCTTGCCGGCGGCATATGGCGCGAGGATCATCATCTTCCTGTTATGCGGCAGAGTGAGGAGCTTCTCGCAGATCGCCTCGGCGCTCTGGCCTTTGATTGCCACTCCGCATTTCGGACAGTGCGGTTTTCCGACATGGGTATACAGGAGGCGGAGATAGTCATAGATCTCGGTGGTGGTGGCGACCGTGGAGCGCGGGTTGCTGCCTGCGGTGCGCTGCTCGATGGCGATTGCCGGCGAGAGCCCCTCGATGTGTTCGACGTCCGGCTTCTGCATCTGGTCGAGGAACTGCCTTGCGTATGCCGACAGGCTTTCGACGTAGCGGCGCTGTCCTTCGGCATATAGCGTGTCGAATGCGAGAGATGATTTTCCGGAACCGCTGAGACCTGTGACGACGACGAGCTTGTGCCTGGGGAGGGTGACGTTTATCCCCTTCAGGTTGTGCTGCCGCGCGCCTTTTATTATGATATCTTTAAGCATATGTTTCCTGACATGTTTATTTTGCGGGAATATATATAAGGAAAGGGGAAAAACTACCGGGGAAGTGAAAATGTGTAGATGATCATCGGATTGAAATATACCTGCTGAGTTTCTGTCCGAGGATTTCGGAAAACCTTGTATTTTCACTGATGTTCAGGGGAATTATCATTCCACTGGTAACCTTTTCCGCAGATTGCTGGTATATTATATCATATGAACAGTCTGGCAAAGGTGAAAAGGCGCCGTCTGATCCTGCTCGCGGGGATGTCGCTGCTGCTTGCCGGGCTGGTGATATATGGGGTGATGAAGCCGGATCCGGAGGAGCAGGAGTACAACAGGGTCAAGAACATAATCCTCTCGTCCGAGCCTGGGGCCAATGCGGAGAATGAGGAGACCCGCCGCGAATTCCGCAAGCTCATGGACAAGCTGAAGCCCGAGACGCGCGAGCGGCTCATGACCGAGATCATGCGCCAGCGCCTGAACGAGGCCCGCGAGAAGATGAAGGATCTGAGCGAGAACGAGAAGCAGGCCAAGGTCGATGAGATGGTTGCGAAGGTCAGGGAGAACTTCGCCAAGCTCAATCCCGAACAGCGCGAGAAGATAAAGCAGGACATGAACAGCGACGAGGGCAGGAAGCGCATGAAGAAATC
>CAZDNQ010000570.1:0-3568 GCA_964506605.1 uncultured Victivallis sp.
TCTTCGACGAATTTTTCGACATCCGCGAAGAGCTGTGATGATGGATAGGCGGTGCGGTCGGTGAAGTGGGTGACTTTCCTGTTCTCGTCGGGATTCTTGATCGCGCCCGCCTCGATCTTCTTCATTTCCTCATGGGCCTTTGCGAATTTCGCAGAGAGATTGTCCAGATCAGGTTCTGAAAAGTTCATTCCTGCCACGTCGAGGGTGAATCCTGTTTCTCCGTCGGTGAAAGTGTATTTTTTGTTGCGTTCGAGCCAGATTTCCGTGTGCATCTTATATTCCCTTTGTTTGAGTTTTCCTGGAAAAGCGTAAAGATAAGCCAAACAGGGAAAAATGCCAACGCTACTTCAGCTCTATTTTCCAGAGCTTCCTGTAGGAGACGTCATCGGCCTTCGGAAGGGAAATGGAAAGATCGGGGCCGATGCCTTTTATGCCCAAAACTGACCCGTCGCCGGAGGTGGCGTTCTTCATTGAACCCATGCCGGGAATTATGGCCGTAATTCCGGGAACGGCGAAAATCCAGGCGGTCGCGGAGCCGTTGCTGTTCTTCTCAAGGACGTAGCACATGCCGTCGCCTTCAAAGCTTTGTCCTGCGACTTTCGCAAGTGCGCCGGCTTCAACTTTCGGGCTTCTGATCATGAAACCATTCGGTGCAAGTTCACAGCCTTCAATATTGATTGGAGCCGGAGATAGGTTTGAAATTATCGAAACATCCTCATAACTTGAAATTATCATTCCGTCGTCATCCGGATTTTTCATCTCGCCCCACCTGTGGGAGAAGGTCTTTAATTCAGTGCCGATATATTCTGAAGCCACTGACTTCTGGAGCCTGTCAATCCACCTGAGCCATTCCAGGTACTCAGGCTTTGCAAGCTTGTTCTTGCCCACCCTGTTGATCATCGAATAACCGAAGGCGAGGGTAAGTGCAAGTTCTTTCGGCGTGTCTACCGACTGCCCGAGGTTGTGGTGCGTCATTCCGACTTTGTCATGTGCCATTGCCAGGGCGATCGGGAATATCCTCCAGCATTCGGGAGGGAAAATGTTCTTCAGAGGCCGTTGCTTGTTTTCCGGCATATATCCGAATGATAGACCGCATGTCTGGATCTCGCTGTCGAGGATTCCCCACCAGGCGTCCTCGGTAGAAAGTGGCACTGTCGCGGAATCTGTGCGGACGGATGATATGATCGCCTCCATGTATGCCGAAGGCGTCGGAGATGCCGGATTCATGTCGGACATCCAGTCGCGCGCCCCGCACTGGTCCTGGAATATGATGTCGGCCCCATATTCCTCCGTGAACTGCCTGATGACCTCGCTGTTGATCTGGCGGACTGCAGGATGCCACATTGTAGTCGACCAGCCATCATTCTTGCCATATATCTCATGGTTGTATTTCCCATTTAGGCCGACGAGGAGCGGTTCATTCCCATATTTGAGGAAAGTCGGTCCCTTGGGATTGTCGCACCACCAGGTATTGTTCGTGTATGGCATGAAAAGACTGCCGCTGGAATGGACCTTGTCGATGAGCGCCTTGAATTCCCCGGGAGTTGCGAATGATGCTCGCGGAGGAAGCTGATCCGGATATTCCTTGTCGAATCCGCCCTTGAGATAGCTTGCCGAATGGACTATCGAAGGGGAGGGGAGGACCTGGAGGAGTTCAAGACATTCCTTTGCCGACGGGACTTCATATTTATAAACGACGCATTCCTTGAATTTTTTTAGTTTTCCCGGCGAAAGTTTGTCGCTCAGCTTCTTTTCAATGCGGTTGTCGGTACAGAAGGATTTTGCATCTCCAATGGCATCAGTGCCAAATTTCATGCGGACCGCGGGTGACTGCCAGGTTTCACCGGCTTTTACATATGGGGAAAACGGTCTTCCGAAGTATCCGCCTTTCTCATTTGCGCCTGCGCTGATTTTTGAAGGTACGAAGATTTTGCTGTGATCGCGCTCGCCCTCCCATGGTTTCCATGAGATCGGCTGTATGCTGTAGATGGAAATCCGGGCGTCCTTCTGGAAATCGATGTGCAGGAAATCAGCGAATAGCCCGGGCACTCTTCCGTCGGAGGGAAGTGAATAGAACCGGGAGGGGACCAGTTCCTGGTAGAATGAATAGCCTGCGGTTTCGAACCAGTTCCCGCCATTGTCAATGTAGGCCCTGATGGATTTCAACAGCGAGGGCATGGCGCCTTCCGTCCGGACCGGAATCATTTCACCGTAAGGATTCAGTATCAGGATGAACAGGGGATTCCTGAGGGCTTTCTCCAATTCATCTGAGCTGGGAATGGAAACTAACTCCACGCCGGTTTTCACAGCAGGAATGATTTTCAATCTTTCCTCCCATTGTTTGACGGTGATGGAGGTGAAGGAACCGCGCACAGGACCATTGGGGAAATTTATGATGCCGATCCTGCTGCGTCCTTTCCTGCTGGCATCCGCCGTGATCCGATCAAGGACAGCCCCCACCATTGCAACAGTGGAATCCGCCTGTTTCTCCAGAATCTTGCCGCCGATGCGGAAGAGATGCCCTTCCGAAGAGCCTGAAGGACGTGCACCGCCGAAGTAGACGCCATCCTTTGTCTCTGCAATCACAATGTCGGCCTGCTCTTTTTCGAAAGGACGGGTGGCTATGACAGGTACTTGGGAAATTTTGTCAGAGAGGGCGGACCCGAGCCATTCTTTACCGGTACTGGTTATTGAGATTTGAGATTCCTTGTCCTCATCTCCGGTATTGAGTGGAGAATTCCCCATGAGTGCCTGATATCCTTCAGGCCCCTTCTTCCCGATTTGAAACGTGTAAGGAACCGGATCCGCGGAATGATCGCGGAAGAAATTCCTGTTGAGGGCCATTCCTACGTTTCTTGGATTCTTAACCTGGCAGATCATTTCCTTGAGGTCGTCAGGAGAGAACTGCATGGTTCCGGGAAGTGCAAATTCAATTAGATCCTTTTTTTTCGAGTTCAGCGAGGCGTTGAAATAAAGGCTGTCAGCTGTCGGTGTGATATGGACGGTCGTCCTGATGTCGTCATTTTCGAATAAAAAGCTTACGGATTTCCCGTCGGTAATCTTGCAGGAGGCGCGCATTTCGGCGGAATCCGGGGAGAATTTTGCGGCATCGAGAGTCTGCTTGTCCAGGAAAATGGCGCGCCAGAGCCCTTCTTCAGCTCCTTTGAGCAGGGGATTGCCGTCCTTTCCGGAAATTGAAATTATCGAGCCATTGGATTTTGCGAATTTCGCGGAATACGACGGTGACTTTATGATTACGGCAGGTCCCTCTTCAGTGATGCTGAAGCCTGGTGCCTGAGCCGATGTCTGCGGAATTGCAGGCCGCGCCTGTTCCAGGCATCCGTTGAAGAGTATTGAAAGGATGGCTGTTCCGAATGCAATGGATTGTTTCATGTGGATTCCTTATGGATTGACGATGATTCTCTTCATTGTGACATATGTTGTGATGTTCGTGCCGCAGTCCCTTAGCCCGTCGGCGTTGAGACCCTCGACATGTCCGTCGACGAACGCACAGTCCGCAAAACCGTTGTGGAGCAGCGCGACGGCGGCGTCTTCGCACTTCCTGATG
>CAZDNQ010000571.1:0-3557 GCA_964506605.1 uncultured Victivallis sp.
GTGGGGTATCCCCTTTCCCTTCACTGCCTCTAGACCGGGAAAACTTCCTTACAGATCTTCCTGGTAGACGAAGTCATACACTTTGGACACCTTGATACCGTGGATGGAGAAGTAGAGTTCATCGTCCCTCTCGACCCCCTTCACCTCGGCGATCCCCGACTCCTGGGCCTGGAAGATCTTGGTGTTGCCGAAATCGAAGATGGGCAGGGTCTTGCTCGTGAAGGTCCAGATGGTCCCGTCGTCGGCGATGGTGGAGATGATATACTCCCCCTGTCTCAGCCACTTCTTCAACCCCTGGAACTCGATCTTGTGATTTTCCTTGTACATGAACCCGCCCTTCTCACGTTCAGCACCGTAGGCTGTCTTCTTGCTTTTCTTATCGGCGGGGCAGGGCGATGCTTGAGATATTCCACAGCCCTGGGAGGGGTTATCAGAAACGCTTCGAATCCTTGTAGAGCTTGTAATCCATGCTGTCCACCAGGGCCATCCAGGAGGCCTCGATGATGTTGCTCGACACGCCCACCGTGTTCCAGTGATCCTTCTTGTCACCGGACTCGATGAGAACCCTGGTCTTGGCGGCAGTACCGTCTTTGCCATCAAGTATGCGTACCTTGAAATCCCTCAAATGAACATTCCCAATCTCAGGATAGAACCTTACAAGGGCCTTTCTCAGAGCTAGATCAAGTGCATTGACCGGTCCATCGCCTTCGGCCGCGGTCAGTTCCTGCTGGCCATGCACTTCAAGCTTGACCGTCGCTTCCGAAATGCATGGGACATCTTTCCCGCGTTTTTCAACTATCACCCTGAATCCGTTGAGCTTGAAGAAGGGGGTATGCGCCTTTAAAACCTTCTTTGCAAGAAGATGAAATGATGCGTCTGCAGCTTCAAACTCATAGCCTTCGCTTTCCATTTTTTTAAGGGTCTGGAGAATTGCCTTCACCTCTTCGCCCTTTTCATCGATATTGACATTATGCTCGGCTATCTTCATCATTATATTGCTGCGTCCGGAAAGATCCGATACAAGAACCCGTCTTCTGTTGCCGACAGATTCAGGATTCACATGCTCGAACGTCTCAGGATTCTTGCTGACAGCATTGACATGCATTCCACCCTTATGGGCAAAGGCGCTTTCTCCAACATATGGAAGACGCTTGTTTGGATTGAGATTGGCGAGATCGTCCACAAATTGGCTTGTCTCCTTCAAATGCTTAAGCTGGGTCTTTTCAATTGAAGAAAATCCCATCTTCAATTCCAACGCAGGAATTATTGAACAGAGATTTGCATTTCCACAGCGTTCCCCGAACCCATTCATAGTACCTTGGACATGCCTTGCTCCGCTCTCAACGGCGACAAGGGAATTGGCAACGGCCATATCCCCGTCATTATGACAGTGAATTCCAAGTATAACATCTTCAGGTAGAGCATATTTAACTTGTCGGCATATCTCCGCCATTTTAGACGGAATTGTTCCGCCATTTGTATCACAAAGCACTATGGAACTGGCTCCGCTCCTGCATGCGGCAAGAAGCACATCCAAGGCATATTTCGGGTTGTCCTTATATCCGTCAAAAAAATGTTCAGCGTCGAATATTACTTCCTTACCATGAGACTTCACATACGCGCAGGAATCAGAAACTATCCCGATATTCATATCAGGCTTTATTTTCAGCACTTCATGTACATGGAGAAGCCAGCTTTTGCCAAATATCGTGACAACTGGCGTTTCCGCTTCCAAAAGTTTCCTGATATTGTCGTCGGCATCAACACTGACACTCGCCCTTCTCGTACTGCCGAATGCTGCGATCTTCGCATTCCTGAACTTTTTTGATTTTACTTCCTCAAAGAAAGCCATGTCCTTCGGATTCGAACCCGGCCATCCCCCTTCGATATATGAAACTCCAAGAACATCAAGCCGCTCAGCTATACGAACTTTGTCATACATGGAAAAAGACACACCCTCAGCCTGGGTCCCATCCCTCAGGGTGGTATCATATATGCTCACCTTTAATTTTCTGTTCGGCATTGCTTTTCTATCCCATCATGATTGTTACAATCTTCTTCAAAATCACGGACTTATAATATATCCCCTGATACCGTTTCTGGCAAATATCATCTATTTACAGGCCTTTAACCTTTGCTTCCTTCCAGAGTTTTTCCATTTCATCTATGCTGCTGTCTTCCGGTGACTTTCCCTTGCCCGACAGCTTCTCCTCGATATATCTGAATCTCCTCTCGAATTTCTGTATCGTCCTAGCCATAATGTCCTCGGCTGACTCCGCCTTCCTGAATCTTGCCAGATTGACGACCGAAAACAGAAGATCACCTATCTCATCATTTATCTCGGATTCATTTCCTTTTCTTACAGCTTCCTTGAGTTCAGCTATCTCTTCGTCGATCTTTTCAAGGATCTGCTGGGAATTGCTCCAGTCAAATCCCACCTTCGCGGCCTTCCTCTGGATCTCGTGCGCCCTGAGAAGGGAAGGCAGATGCCTCGGAACGCCGTCCATCAGCGAATTCCTGGAGCTTTTCTCCTTCTTCTTGATGTCGTCCCACAGCTTGACCACGTCATCTGAATTCTCGGCCTTCCTGTCAGAAAACACATGAGGATGCCTCCTCACCATTTTCTCGGTTATGATCCTGGCTACATCGTCAAAGTCAAAATGCCCGTTCTCGGCCGCAATCTGTGAATGGAATACAATATGCATCAGCAAATCTCCAAGCTCCTCGCAGATGCCCTCCTTGTCATCATCATCGATTGCATCCATCAGCTCCGCGCTTTCCTCGACCAGGTATTTTTTCAAAGTGCTGTGGGTCTGTTCGCGGTCCCATGGACAACCCTTCTCCGAACGCAGCTTCTTCATGACGGAGACAAGATCGTCGACAGGATTTCTATTTTTGACGGGCTTGGTAGACATAGGAGGAACTGTCCTGGCAGCAACAAACTGCGGATCAGCCTTGTTTCTTCTTCATGATGGCTTCACGGATATCGTCCGGAATATCATTGAAATGTGTGTATATGGTGCGCTTGCCGTCTATGAAGACGGTATATATGCTTTTCATCTCATCGATCTTTTCAAGGCTGGAGATCTGGCTTTTCAGCTCGTCATCCATCTCGGCAAGGGAATCATATATGAGATATTTGCCTTCGCTCTTGATGATGTAGTGCTGTTGCGGAGGGGTGACAGCGATAGGAAGAGTATGTGCGACCTTGGATCCTTTTTCCTCCCCAAGGAATTTGACTCCTTCGGTGGAAATTTTCCCCTCGGTCTTCTTCATGCCAAAAAGATCAGCCCAGAAACCCATGATCCCTCCAATTCAGAGTGAAGATTATATACCAAATCCGGTGAAAAAGCAATAGTTGACGGATAAAAAATGAAGTAAACTGGGGAATCCCTATTTCTTCAGGTAAGGAGGAAAAGTGGTGGCAAGGGTCGGAATTGAACCGACGACACAAGGATTTTCAGTCCTCTGCTCTACCAACTGAGCTACCCCGCCACTTTTTAGAAGGAGAGGTAATAAACAGTATTTTTTAAAGTTTTCAATTAAATAGTGAAACT
>CAZDNQ010000572.1:0-3545 GCA_964506605.1 uncultured Victivallis sp.
CTCAGCATGTCCTTCATCTCGCCTGACTTGTAGACTTCCGACTGCAGGCCGAGTTTGCTGAAGAGCTTCTGGTAGTTCATTGTCTCGATGATGACGCCTATGCTTCCGGTGGTAGTAAGCCTGTGCGCGATTATATAGTCGCATCCGACGGCGATGTAGTAGCCGCCGCTCGCGGCCAGCGATTCCATGCATGCGACGACCTTGATGCCGTCATCACGGAGCTGCTGGATCTTGTGATGTACCATGTCGGCGGCAGTGACTTCGCCTCCGGGCGTATCGAGCCTTATTATTACCGCCTTCACCTTGCCATCCTTCCTCGCCTGCTCCAGTTCCTCGCATATCTTCTCGGAATTAGCGATCTGGTAGAAGCTGGCGTCGGCGTTCATTATGACACCCTTGACATCTACTACTGCAATCTTGTTCGAAGCGAAGAAATTCCCCTCTATCATTTCCTCTACGAACTTGTTCCTGCCGTTTTCAAGCGTAGGCATTTCCGGCATTCCGCCGAAAAAGGATCCGGCGATATAGAAACCGACTGCGAAGATCGCGGCGAGCCCGCCCACAAGGATCACGCACACAAGCAGTATCGCGCTGAGGACAAGGCACCCCTTGCCCTTTTTCTTCTGTTCGGGCTGAGGATCATGCTGGGGAGGCTGGACATTGTCAGCCTGGGGCTGGGCTGTATTCATATCTTCTGACATGGTGATTCTCCGTGGTTGATATGGTTGAAATCGTAAATAATAATATAGTTCTCCGATGGTCAATCACAAATGGGGAAACGGTCGTCAGTCGCCGGTCGTCAGTTCCTGCCAAAGCCGCCTTTCCAGTGGGAGAGCTCCTTCACATCCCATCTTGAAAGGACAATCTCTATCAAGTCAAACCTGTATACTACGGCAGGACTGCCGATCTCGCGGAGATAGTCCGTGGCGGCATGGCGGACGCGCCTCCTCTGCTTTTCCGAAAGCCCTTCGGCCGGGCGGCCTCTAAATCCGGAATGCCGCGTCTTGACCTCCACGAAACAGACTATCGAACCATCCCTGGCGACGATATCGACCTCGCCGGAATCGACCTTGTAGTTCCTGAGCAGGATATCATAGCCTTTTCCATGGAGATATCTACAGGCAAGCTTCTCACCGCGGGTTCCGAGTTTGAGGTGCGCCGCCCTTGAACGGGCGAACGGAATCATTCTGCATCGCCTTTTTTACCGCCGGACTTTCCGCCGGATTTGCCGGACTGTATGAAAGCGAAGAAGAAGCACAGGAGGAGGGAGATTATAGAGAATGTCAGAAAAATGTTCCAGCCGCCGGTGAAGCACTGGTCGAGGCGGTCGGCATATGTTGTCGGCTTCGGCCCGCTGTAGATCGTCTCGAAGAACTTGGAGATAAGCTGCACGAAAGGCAGGGCGATCATCATGCCTGCAAAGATCCAGAGCGCATAGATCCTGCCGGCTCCGATGGAGGCTACTGCTGTGGAAGGCACCTGCCCGCAGAACACAGCTCCGGCCGCGCAGATCATCCCGCCGATGGCCGATCCCCAGAAATAGTTGGTCCTGATGTTTAGGTGGACAAGGCCGAGAACCTTTAAGCCGTAGAACAGCATGATCCCAACGGCTATGGAGAAGAACAAGGTCTTGAAAAGCTGGCTGTTCTTCATGGAGAACTGATCGAGGAATGTCTTCCTCCAGGCGATCTCCGACCGGATAAGGACGAAACCCAGCAGCGCCCCGAATATGATCGCCGCTATCGTAGCATATACGCCTGTAAGACCAAGAGGTGCCATGATTATTCCTTCTCCTTGCCTTTGCCTTCCTTGTCACCCTTGGAACCGGACGATTTCCCTCCGCCGCCCGCCGAGACAAGGCTGTGGATGCCCATGAAGATGACTCCCCAGACTACAAATGCCGCTATGAATATCCAGGCTCCGGTGGACAGCTGCATGGCCGCGCACCACTGCCCTTCGAAAGAGTCTCCGGAGATCTGCAGCCCGAGCATTACGAGGAATCCGCCGACCATCCCCTGGAGTATGGTCAGGCCCAGCGAACCGAAAATGCCTTTCTCCTTGATATCCTCGGGGACAAGCCTGAACTTCCATTCCCCGCCTATGATCGCCGCAACCATTCCGCCTATGAAGATACCCAGCAGGAAGGCCGTATGCCAGTTGAAAGTCGGCAATGTCGACACCGTCCCGGCCGCTATGGACTTCTTGCAGTACTCGGAGATCATTATATAGGAATCGCTCATCCCGATGGTCGTATTGAAAAGATAGAGGGCGAGCATGAACAGCAAGGCGATCGCCGTCCCTGACACGTATGCCGACCATTTGCCTGAAAAAGCCTTTACCATCGGTCAATTCCCAAATTAGTTCACATAACTTAAACCATAAACCTGATTTTGAAAGCAAACATCTGATTCCGCCGGCCGCTTAAATGCGGAAAACGATTTCCATGGGAATAATTCCTGTTGGAGTTCACGGCTTCAGCGTGTCTTGTCATCTTACTGGTGTTTCACGCTAAGGCATAGCACTCCAACTAAAGCAGTCAGATTTCAACAGGAGGCCGTCATCAAGTTATTTTGCTTGTCCTGTCTTCCAGCTCAAGCGCCTGTCCGGCAGTATGGAGGGTGATATTGAAATTCCTCCTCTTAAACGACTCAAAGCCCTTCCCTTCCGTTCTTGAAGAAACAAGCAGGCTCCTGCCTCTGCGCGACAGGATGAACTCCGTCCGGTAGAATTTCCCTTTCCGGTAATCCGTCGTCTCTCCGTCGTCCTCCATCAGATAAGACTTCCATGCCCCGTCTTTGGACGGAGCGTAGACATGAAGTTCGATTTCAGAAGGCCTGAGATCCTTCGTCGAATATATTTCCTCCGCAAGCATCGGAATCACCGCCCCTGCCCTGACGAACAAGGGAATGTAGTCCAAGGCGGCCCTCACATCGATCGTCTTTCCGCCCCTGATTATCCTCCCTGTCCAGAAATCATACCAGTCGCCTTTCGGAAGATAGACCTTCCTGGATTTACCCCCTTTCCTGTAAACCGGGGCCACGAGCAGATCCGGACCGAACATGTACTGGTCATCCGCCGCATATGCCTTGACATCCCCCTGATAATAATATGGCAGAGGCGCCATCACAGGGGTCCCGCTGCGGGAGCATTCATCAAAGGCAGTATATATGTAGGGAAGCAGCTTGTAGCGCAGCTTCACGGCCTTGCGGTAGATGTCCACCACCTTTCCGCCCATCTCCCAGGGCTCCTGCCCCTGCTTGTCCATGTTGTGGTTCCTGCAGAACGGCGTGAGAGTGGCATACAGGATCCACCGCGCCAGGAGCTCAGGATTGCATGCCTGCGCAAAGCCGCCGAGATCCGCTCCGACGAATGGCTGTCCGGAGATACTGAGCCCTGCCGACATTGGAATGCTCTGCCACATATGCTCCCATCTGGAGAAGTTGTCACCTAGCCAGTTCGCGGCATATCGCTGGATGCCAGGGGAACCTCCTCTGCTGAGGATGAAGGTCCTCTTTCCCGGGAAAGTCTTCTCGAGCCCGTCCTTG
>CAZDNQ010000573.1:0-3541 GCA_964506605.1 uncultured Victivallis sp.
ACACCTGGAAATCGCATCTTGCAAAGAAACAGCCTTCACGGACATGACGTGGATAAATATTGGCGGATTTTCGCAAATCAAAACCTTGCCAACGGCTTTTTTCGTGTCATTCGTGTGTTTCGTTGTTGAAAACTCCAGGTCTCATTATGCTCTCAAAATGCAAATGCTCGCTCGCCCCGCGGAATTCACAGAAGCAGATACTCGACCTTGTATTCGGGGACAAGGCGCATGATGACAAACTGTACATAGTCAGCCCGCCGGGCTCAGGCAAGACACTTGTCGGACTCATGGTTGCAGTCAGGATGAACGTTCCGACGCTTGTGCTGGCGCCGACAACTGCGATACAGAGGCAGTGGATCGACAAGACGAGATATTTCCTTGCGGACGACGGAAAGCCTGTGGCTTCTACAGAGCCCTCCGACAGGATGCCTGTAACCGTAATCACATACCAGGCGCTTGCGCAGGTTTCAGACATTGATCCGTCCGGCAAGGCCATTCTGCTCTCAGAATGGCGCAAGGACCTTGTGGATTCCGGAGAAGATGAGGAGTCCGCCGCATCCTGGCTATCTGATTTCGAGAAGAATAATCCAGAAAGGTTCTATCTGTCTCTCATGCGCCGCTGGAAGCAGAAGCGCATGAACGGCAATGGAGCTGGAGGCAGTTCAATTGTCAACGCTGATTCCGCCAGGCTCATGGCGTTTTTCAGGGACGCTGGAGTCAAGCTGCTGATATTCGACGAATGCCATCATCTGGTCGGATACTGGGCGCAGGTCGCCATCGAGCTCGTGAAGACACTTGACAGGCCGCGCATACTCGGATTGACGGCGACTCCTCCCTCGCATGATGATCTTTCCGACAGGGAGATAGAACTCCACAAGGAACTTCTGGGCGACGTCGACTACTTCCTCCAGACGCCGGCGTTTGTCAGGGACGGCGCACTGGCGCCATATCAGGACCTGGTATATTTCACGCGGCCATCTGAACATGAACTCGATTATGTGAGGAACTGTTCCGACAAACTGGGTGAAGTCCTGGAGTCGTTGGAGAAACATAATGGGAAGACTTTATCAGTATGGCTGACGGAAGAACTTGAAAGAATTCCAGAGGAGTCCTTTGCAAGCACATTGAGAAAACGTTCCGTATTTATATCTGAAGCGGTCAAATATCTGAATAAGCTTGGCAGGCCAGCGCCTCGGAACCTTGCGAATTTCGCACATGGCACGCTCTCGCTGGATGAAAATGCGGATCTCGCAGGCCGCTATGCATCAAAATTCCTTCTTGTGAGCCAGGATGAAAATGACAGGAAGCTGTATTCTCTGCTTTCGACCGCATTCCGCCCGCTCGGATATCTCCTGACGGAAAAAGGCCTGCGCAACTGCCAGTCCACTGTGAGCCGGATCCTCTCGCTTTCCAGTTCGAAGATGGATGCGCTTGTCGCCGTCCTAGAAGAGGAATTGAAGAATAAGGATGTGAAGCTCAGGGTGCTTGTCATCGCCGACTTCGAACGTTCAAGCGCGACCGTGGCGAAGGAAGTATCCGAACTGCTAACCGAAGAATCCGGTGGTGCCGTACTGGCCATGAGAACTCTGACATCGCACGAAGAAGTGGACATGCTTGACCCAGTTCTCGTCACCGGGCAGTCGGTGATTGTTGACGACGATCTCCTTCCGCGTTTCCTGGACGAGGCGTCGAAATGGTTCAAGGAAAGAAATCTTGCCGCTGAACTTGCCAGCGAGCTTGAAGGCGGATTCTACCATATCCATGGCTCCGGCAAAGACTGGAACACAGGGAATTATGTATCGATGGTGACTTCGCTGTTCGAGAAAGGCGTGACAAGGTGCCTTGTAGGAACACGCGGACTGCTGGGGGAGGGCTGGGATTCGCTGACGGCAAACACTCTTGTCGATCTTACCAATGCGGCTACCGAGATGACCGTGAACCAACTGCGTGGCAGGGCGATCAGGCTTGACCCGGGCTGGCCTGAAAAGACATCCAATATCTGGGACGTCGTATGCATCGCGCCTGAATTCGAGAAAGGCCTCAGCGACTACGCGAGATTCTCGAAGAAGCATTCGAACTACTATGGAATCTGCGATGATGGAGCAATTGAATACGGACTTGGACACATCCATCCTGCGCTGACCGAGGCTGGTCCTGAGGATGTCGCTTTGAACGCGCACATCTTCAATGCGGAAATGCTCGAACGGTGCCATCAGCGCATGAGGGCCCGCCAGAACTGGAAAATTGGCGAACCATATGAGAACAGGAAGATAAGGGCGCTCGAGATAAAGGCGGGGGATTCGTTTGCGAACCTCGCAGTTTCCGGGACATTGCGCAAGATGCGCGGCTGTGAACTGCAGACCTCTGAAAAGGTCAAGAACATATGTCTTGCAGTGTTTGAGGGGCTGAAGGAAGTCGGACTGCTGAAGGATAACGATCCGAAGATGAAGATATCTGAACGCGCCGACGGCTATTTCAGGATATTCCTGGATAGCAGGGACGAAACGGACATTGAACTTTTCTCGACCAGCATAGATGAATTGTTCAGGCCTTTGGATGACCAGCGATACATTATTCCGCGCTGGGAGCAGCTGCGGAAGGACAACTGGCTGTCGAAAATGCTGCCGGAGATCCTGAAGAAGTTCGTGATGACAGAGGAAAACAGAATTGCCGTCTACCATCCGCTTCCATCATGTTTCGCCGAATCGAAGAAGAACGCTGAAATCTTCAGTGATAAATGGAATCTGCATGTTTCGCCGGGCCGTGCGATATTCGCAAAACGCGGCGAGGGGGAGAATGTCCTTGCCGAAGCCAAAAGCAGGAACCAGACGATCCAGGACGCCCGCGCAAAGCTGAAGTCCGTCTGGAAGTGATTTTATCTCGCACAAAGTCACAAAGCCACGAAGTAGTCAATTACCGATGGTTTTAACCTCTAGGCCATTAATTCTATTAGGAAAATCAAATCCGAACTCTTGAGATATTGCCTGAAAAGTCGCTCCGAAGATATTGAAAAGATATTCGCGATAAGCTGAATTAGCCAATCCGTAATCCGTTCTCATGTGCGCCGTGTTATCCAGGTGATTGTAGAGAAGTGGCTCATGCCACACGCCCCATCTATAAGGATGGCGGACATGTATCCATTCAATTGTCGGCTGTTCGGGCGAGCTTGTGATATAAACTGGAATTAGATAGTATCCGCAAATGCCTCTCGGCCAGAATGATTTTTTATGCAATTTCACGGTTGAGTAAAGGCTTGGAATACTTTGTGCAATATCATCCAATGTCAGAGTATGGCATGTGGTTGGAAAAACACCCGTGACGATATATGTGCCAGAAACCCATTGTTCCAAGAATGTCGGCTTGCAATTATCAATTTTGAAATGATATCTGTTAGGTTTTAAATCAATCATAGTCCAGATTTTATGCCTAATTGATAATTACTTTGTGCCTTTGTGGCTGGACGCGTTCCTACTCCTTGAAGAGCTTCTCCATGCCGGGGTCGGTTTCGGCGCCAAGATCCTTTGCTTTCTTGTACCATTTC
>CAZDNQ010000574.1:0-3540 GCA_964506605.1 uncultured Victivallis sp.
AAGAATCTCGTAATTGATCCCGGACGCCGCGAAGTGACCGCCGCTGGAAAGAGGATAGATCTCACCTTCACCGAGTTCGAGGTTCTGCTTTTCCTGGCGAGGAGGCCGGGCTGGGTTTTTACCAGGAACCAGATCGTCGAAGGCGTCAAAGGCGGGGGGTATCCTGTTACGGAACGCGCCGTCGACGTACAGATAGTCGGGCTCAGGAAGAAAATGGGCTCGGCAGCCGACATGATAGATACGATACGTGGAGTGGGCTACAGGTTCAAGGACTGAGAAAACCAGGCAGGAAGTCCAATGGCGAGAAAAAGGATATTCTATTACATCTTTCCATATTATCTCCTGATAATAGCCATCACCCTCTTTGCGTCGGCCTGGTGCGCGACCGTCCTTCTGAAGGATTTCTATTTCAATCATTTCCAGCAGGAGCTCGAGGTCAGGTGCGCGCTGATTGAAAAGGATGTGGCTGAATTCCTGGACTCCTCGGATCATTCCGGGCTGGACAACTTCTGCAAGAACCTCTACAGGATCAACAAGTCGAGGATAACTGTCATCGCTTCCGATGGCAGGGTGCTTGCAGATTCGATCGAGGATCCCGGGAAGATGGAGAACCATTCGGGCCGTCTTGAGATATCCGAGGCATTCAAGGGGACGACAGGCCGTTCAGTCCGCTACAGCCCGACGCTCCATGAGAACATGATGTATGTCGCAAAGCCGCTTCCCTGGAAGGGCAGGGGGAGTTTTGTCCTGAGGCTTTCAGTGTCGGTGGAACTGCTCGACAGGACGCTGGCGGAGATCTACAAGAAGCTCCTGATCGCCGGAATCGCCATCGCTGCAATCGCAATTCTGATCGGGATACTGGTGTCGCGCCGGATATCCAGGCCGATACTTGAACTTGAGAAGGGCGCTGCGGACTTCGCCAAGGGCAGTTTTGGAAAGAAGCTTGAGCTTTCAGAGATAGATGAGATAGGCGAACTGGCGGGCTCGATGAACTTCATGGCCGACGAGTTGAACAGGAGGATGAGGGAGATAATCGAGCAGCGCAACCGCCAGGACGCGATCCTCTCCAGCATGATGGAAGGTGTCATCGCCGTGGATGCGGACGGACGCCTGCTCAGCATAAACCGTGCTGCCTGCGAACTACTGAAGGCGCCTGAGAAATATGAGGGGAAGCTTTTCCACGAGATAATCCGGAACTCCGCCCTGCATAAGTTCATAGATGGAATTCTTGAGGACAAGAAGACCATCGAGAAGGAGCTGGCCTTCTTCGATGAGGACAGCCGCCAGCTGTATGTGAGGGGCACCGTGCTGAATGATCCGGAAGGCGGTTGCATCGGCGCATTAATAGTGATGAACGACATCACGCGCCTGAAGAGGCTTGAGAACATGAGGAGCGAATTCGTCTCCAACGTCTCGCACGAGATCAAGACTCCGCTGACCGCGATCAAGGCTTCCGTTGAGACCTTGCTCGAGCCCGGCCTGAATAACGAGGAGATGGGGAACCTGCTCAAGATAATCGGACGGCATACCGACAGGCTGACTTCCATAGTCGAGGACATCCTGAGCCTTTCGAAGCTCGAACAGGAGAAGGGGCAGGATGCGACAAGGTTCTCGGAGGCGCTTCTTGAGAACGTGATTAATGCGGCGGTTGCCGACTGCAGGGTGAAAGCGGAAGCGAAGGGGATCTCTCTGCTGGTGAACTGCAACAGCAGCATTGTCGCCCGGATGGACAGCTCCCTGATGGAGCAGGCCGTGGTCAACCTGGTCGACAATGCGATCAAGTACAGCGATGACAAGGGCAGCGTAGAAGTTGGAGCCGGCAGGGAGGATGGGAAAATCCTCATAAGCGTCAAGGATCATGGCTGCGGGATTCCGCAGGAGCATCTTCCAAGGATATTTGAGCGGTTTTACCGTGTCGACAGGGCGCGCAGCCGGAAGCTTGGAGGTACAGGTCTCGGCTTGTCGATAGTCAAGCACATAGCGAACGTGCATGGCGGAAGAGTCGAGGTCGAGAGCGCGGTCGGCAAAGGCAGCAGGTTCACGATCATTCTCCCTGCAGCCTAGGATATTCCCGCCGGCGGCTGTCAGTCCCGGACCGGACGCATTTAACACAAAGCTCACAATTCCCTAATGATGTGCTTGTATTAGGCTGGTAGCATATCAGCATATGAAATACAAAACCATATTCATAAGCGACGTCCATCTCGGCACGGCGGTATCCCAGACGGAAAGGCTCCTGAAGTTCATCAAGGAGAATGAATTTGAGAAGCTATACCTTGTCGGCGACATTGTCGACATGACGGCCATACGGCGGCGTTATTTCTTCTGGGATGAGAACCACAATACGATCCTCCAGAAGATCCTGCGCATGGCCAGGAAAGGGGTGAAGGTGGAATACATCATCGGGAACCATGACATCTTCCTGGAGTTCTTCGCGCAGGAGCATTTCGGCAGCATCGAACTCAAGGAGAGGGATGTGCATGTGACCGCCGACGGCAGGAGATGCCTTGTGATGCACGGGCACCAGTTCGACGGTGTGATCATGAAGCTGCCTTGGCTCTACTGGCTTGGAGACACCATGTACGACTTCGCACTGTCCGCCAACAGATGGTTCAACATGGCCAGGCATCTTGTCGGGAAGGACTACTGGTCGCTTTCGCTGTACCTCAAGACAAAGGTGAAGAACGTAATCAAGTTCATGAACAATTATGAGCAGCTAGTCATCCATGAGGTGAAGAAGGACGGCTCGTTCGACACTGTCATCGTGGGGCACATACACATGGCGGCGGACAAGGAGATCTCCGGGATAAGATATCTCAACTGCGGATGCTGGACCGAGTTCAGTTCGGCGGTCGTCGAGCATCTTGACGGAAGGCTGGAGCTGGTCATGGTCGGCTGAAATCCGGAGGCGAATGGGGTTGGCTGGAGTGGAATCCGGGTTTGGACCCGGGGTGCGGAATTAACATAGAATAATTGGCGCCCTAATATTTATCTAACTATGGTGCTATAGTTTAGCTTGTATAAATCAGAAAATGATCATGGAAATATATTCAAGGAGGAGAGGATGAGAGCAAGGACGATAGGAGCCCTCGCCGCATACGCCGTATCATCGGTGCTGATGTTTTCTGCGCTTGCGCAGGAGACGCGGGAGATACGGGTGACCGAGGACAGGGACCAGGCGTTTTTCACCACCAAGGTCTATGAACTCAAGAATACGCTTGCAGCCGACATAACGCCGTTCGTGCTAGGTGCGGTCCAGCGCTATGACAAGTATTCAAGCGTGGAGAGGATGAACGACACTGCGAACAAGAGGCAGGTGCTTACGGTGAGCATGCCCGTCGAGATGGTGCCGTACATTGACGACATGATTCAGAAGATAGACCGTCCGGGGACGAAGGACAACCGCAGTTCCGTGGTACAGAGCACCGGCATATATAGGTTCGTATATTATCCGGAGCACCGTGCGTCGGTGGACATGCTACCGCTGGGGCCGACCGTCGGAAGCGTAGAAGGCTCGTATTACTTCGACAGGGAGAACAA
>CAZDNQ010000575.1:0-3531 GCA_964506605.1 uncultured Victivallis sp.
TAACTCCATAATTTCTTGTTGCGCGCCATATGTCAATTTTTAGAGGTTCCCTTAAATCGGAAATCGGCAATTGGAAATCTGAAATGTTCTTATGAAACCTTTTTCTCTTCTCATAAAACCGGCTTCGGCGGACTGCAACCTAAACTGCAGATACTGCTTCTATCTGGAGAAGAAATCCATATATCCGGACATGAAAATCCACAGGATGACGGATGCGGTCCAAGAGAAGATGATCTCGTCCTACATGCAGACGCACCAGCCACAGTACTCTTTCGGATGGCAGGGCGGCGAACCGACACTGATGGGTTTGGACTTCTTCAGCAAGGTGGTCGAACTCCAGCAGAGATACGGACGTCCAGGAGCAATAGTCGGAAACGGCCTCCAGACGAATGCGACGCTGATCGACGAAGCAATGGCTGCGCATTTCGCAAAATACAATTTCCTGCTCGGGGTGAGCCTTGACGGACCTGCGGAAATCCACGATTTCTACCGCAGAAACCATGCAGGCGCCGGAAGCCATGCTGAAGTGATGAAGGCGATCGGGATTTTAAAGAGGAACAATGTCGAATTCAACATCCTGGTGCTTGTCAGCAAGTCGAACGTCGGCAAGGCCGGCGAGCTCTACAAATATCTCCTAGAGAACGGATTTCTTTTCCACCAATATATCCCATGCGTTGAATTCGACGGCTCTGGGAATCCTCTGGAGTGGTCCATCTCAGGGAGGGAATGGGGCGAGTTCCTGTGCGGGATATTCGACAGCTGGATAAAGACCGACACGCGGAAGGTCTCGATCAGGCTGTTCGACTCCATACTCTGGTATCTCGTCAACGGCCAGCGCAACATCTGCCATCTCGGAAGGAACTGCTGCCAGTATTTCGTGGTCGAATACAATGGCGACGTTTATCCCTGCGACTTCTTCGTCGATCCGAAATTGAAGCTCGGGAACATAATGTCGGACACGTGGGAGGAACTGCAGGATTCCGTGAAATACAGGGAATTCGGCGCGCTCAAGTCGAAATGGAACAGCGAATGCGAGAAGTGTCCGTGCTTCGAGCTGTGTTCGGCTGACTGCCTGAAACACAGGCTTCCGCAGAGCCAGAACAATCCCAGGACAGTCAGCTCGCTCTGCGAAGGCTGGAAGATATTCTATGCACATTCGCTTAAGAAGTTCAGGAAACTTGCGGAACAGCTCAGGAAGGATCGCGCGGCGCAGGGACAGGACGGAAGCGGAGAACCGGCGAAACGGTGAATCGGAGATATTCAATTTCCTGCTGGAACACTCCGAACAGAAATGATCCAGACGAGATAGACATACAGGCAAAGATTCATCAGATGAAATGCTAGAAGACTGGCAATGATCTTTGAAAATGTATCTTTCTTCTTCAGAAAAACGGCGGAAAACCTGACGCCAAACAACAATGCAAAAGTCATTAGACAGATAAACAAGGGCAACAAAGGTGCATGCTCTCCAAGAGCCCAATAGGAATTCTCACCCATACCCGAATAGAGAGTTACACCAAAAGACAGGGTCGATGATACAAAAAATAACATTCCCGCTTCTGTAATCTCCCTGTGAGTGCGCGCATATGGGACCATGATCATCATCAATGAAAAACTCATTATAGCCAAATACCAGCAGAAACACATATAGAGCACACTAGCTTCTACGGTCCAGCGAACAGTTCCCGGTGTATAACCGTAAACAGTCCAGCCCGCCAAGATGTTCACAAGTATGCAATGGAGCAGGCACAAGCAGGCGAACACATAGTAAACATTATAGGACCATTTAATTCCAAACCTTATCCAGGAAGATTTATTATATTTTACCCAGAATGTTAAAATGAGAAGAATGAATATTACTACTGCTGATACAAACAGTGTAACACCCGCTACACTCACAAGCATTGACAACAGACGATAGTTTATCAATCTAGTCATTTTTTACCCGCAAACTTATGCCATAACCCGCAGATTGGATTCCTGTTCCTCGTAAGCTATACCCTCAACCCCCATATTCAATTTACGACATCAGGCCTGAAATTCGCGAGGCATTTGATGTTTTTGGAAATATGCATAGAGTAAGCGATTGGAAATTCACGCAAGCAGCACAGGCATTCCTGCCTGTGACCGAAATTGCCGCAGACAGGAATGTCTGCGCTACTCAAGAGGGCAATCATGATCTACAATGAATACGGCAGGACGGGGGTGAAGGTTTCGGCGATAGGCATGGGCGGAATGCGCTTCGAGAACCAGGAGGATCCGGAGGCATGCGCCTCCCTGGTGAAGGCCGCATACGATTCAGGCATCACATATTTCGACACAGCTCCCGGATACGGGAAATCCGAGGATCTCTTCGGACTTGCATTCAAGGAGATGAACAGGACCCGCAAGGAGAAACCTTTCTATGTGGCTACCAAGACATTCGGCGGCAATCCCGCAGATGTAAGGAAAGATCTCGAAAACTCGCTGAAACGGATGGGGCTTGACTACATCGACTTCCACCATGTCTGGTGCATAATGTCGACGGACAGCTACGACAAGCGCAAGGCCAACGGCGTCCTGAAGGAGTTTGAAAAACTCAGATCAGAAGGGCTTATCCGGCATATCTGCGTCTCTACGCACATGGCCGGGCCTGACATCGTAAAGATGCTTGCGGACTATCCGTTCGCCGGAATGCTGCTCGGATATTCCATCATGAACTTCGCATACCGCACAGAAGGCATTGAAGCCGCGTCGAAACTGAAGATGGGGGTCACAGTCATGAACCCGCTGGGCGGCGGGATAATCCCGCAGAACCCGGACAGGTTCTCGTTTGTCAGGACGCAGTCCGATGAATCGGTCGTGGAGGCGGCGCTCAGGTTCCTGCTCAACGACAGGAGGATCACTACATCCCTTGTCGGATTCGCGAACAAGGCGCATCTTGCAGAGGCTCTCAAGGCCGCAGACGGATTCAAGAAGATCCCGGACAACAAGGTGTCAGAGATCAGGAACAAGCTCAAGAAAAGCTTCAACGAGCTGTGTACAACCTGCAGCTACTGCAACATATGTCCGGAGAAGATACCAATACCGAAGCTGATGGACGCCTACAACCATTATGTCCTGGCGAATGAAAATCCGGACAACATGATAGGCCGTCTCAAATGGCACTGGGGCATCGAGATCGAGGACGAGATGTTCGGGAGATGCTCGGAATGCGGCGCCTGTGAAACAAAATGCACGCAGAAACTCCCGATAAGAAAACGACTGAAGACCATGAAATCCGAAGTCGAGAAGGCGCGGGCGAAGAAGGAAAAGTCAAAAACGGCCAGTTGATTTCATGGAAACCTGCATATGTTCGTAGTTATAGATACGGCGGATAATCAGCCTGCAATTTTCCAGAAGTGCTGGAAGCTTTAGTAGAAGCAATAGAACGCAAGCCTGCAAAGGTTGTTATGATGTCGCCTCCCTGCGGGGACTCTGGATTTATTTTATCCCCCCCTGTCCCATGGCTGACGCCCATGGGCTACAATATTTCGCCATCCTGCGGAGGCT
>CAZDNQ010000576.1:0-3515 GCA_964506605.1 uncultured Victivallis sp.
GGTCGACAACTCACTGAACGCCATCTTCATCTACGTTCCGGCCTACCAGGTCAAGAATGTAAATGAGATGATAAAGCAGTATGACGGTCCGGTGCCGGAGCTGAAGGTCAAATACACCGTCTATGAGATAGATGCTGAAGTCGACGGAAACCTCGGTGTCGATTTCCAGGCGTGGAAGAACGGGCCGGGCACTGATCTGTTCACAGCTGCAAGCCGTTTCGGCAAGCAGTGGGATTTCGCAAACAACTTTGTGAATTATCCTTTCGTGAACAAGTCGCACTCGCAGTTCATCCATTTCAGTCCGAAATGGAACAGCAAATACTTCGATTTCCTGGAGGCGAGATCCAAGGCGAAGGTGCTTACGCGCGGCGAGGCGAGCATCATGAACAACCAGGAGGCAAGGATCGAGGCAACAAGCAGGATACCTGATTTCCGCAACGGCACCAAGCCTGCGGATATAAATGTGGTGAGCTATATCCGCCTGAACGATCAGAGGATCTACGATTCAACGGTTACTTCCACAATCCCGCCTGATGCGACAGGAGGGAACGACGGGAGATACCGGCTGAGCGCAGTGGACAACAGCGGAGTGACTGTAACACTTACGCAGGCCAACCATGCGATCGGCGCGTTTCCGGGGGTTCCATACCGCGGGGACCTGCAGATCACAAGGCTGTTCGACGGGAGCAGGTATTCCTACACACTGGAGCTGAACGAGCAGGAAGCGGCTGCGCAGGGCGTCCAATTCGCCAGACTGCCATATCCCAGGAATGCTGCCGGCGCTTTGCCGGCCACACCTGAAAACGGAGATCTCCTCGGATACAAGGTCAATGTCTATAACGTGAAGCTTGAAAGGCTCACCGCCACCCTCGGAGGGGTTGGCGGAGGCGGAGCTGCGCCACAAGAGGCTTTCAATTATTCATGGGTGGCGTTCGACAAGTATGACAGTTCGGAGAACTTCACGATATCCAGGGACTATGGTCTTGATACGGCCATAGACGGATACGGGTTCCTCCTGAGCCTCAAGCCTGTCGTCTGCGAAAATTCCAGCACTTTGACTATATCCATGTCGAACACAAGCCTGATCGGTTTCCAGGGCAACGGGACTCCCAGGACGTCGAGAAGCGAAATCAGCACCCAGGTCATAGTTAAAAACGAAGGTGGTGAGTTCGTGGTCGGCGGAGTCGAGAAGAAGGCAGTCGTCAAAAGCGTCAGCAAGCTTCCATGGCTCGGGGACCTTCCGGTAATCGGATGGGCTCTGTCGAGTGAATCTGAAGTTTCCAAGAAGTCCCAGGTCGTGGCGGTGATTGAAGCCATACCGGCAAGACCTGACAGCAAGACTCCTGAAGAACTCAGGAAGGAGATAGCTGAAATAACGGCGAATGTCGTTGATTCCGGTGAAAAGCTCAAGGTCGGATTCGACCAGTACCTGCTGGACAGCGAAAAGAAAGGAATAGATCCTCTTCCATGACGGAGGAATTCCCGCGCCGGAGAAATCCGGTGCGGGAATATTTATAAATATGAAAAAAATAAAGATACAGGTAAATGGAAGAAACAGGTCTGTTGACCAGGGCGCAAGCATACGGGAACTTCTCGCCAAATGGAAACTTTCCGACTCGAAGGTTGTCGTACAGGTCTCAGGGAGGATAATCAGTCCCGGGGAATTTTCCAGCGTGAAGATTAAAGAAGGCGACAGTCTGGATATTGTTTCATTTGTAAAAGGAGGATGATTATGAAAATCTACAGCGACATCACAAAACTTGTGGGCAACACGCCTCTTGTCAGGCTCAACAAGCTTACAAAGGGACTTGAAGCGACAGTCCTGGTCAAGCTCGAATCAATGAATCCGCTTTGGAGCGTAAAGGATCGTATCGGTGTTGCAATGATCGATACGGCAGAACGTGAAGGAAAACTCAAACCCGGCGGTACAATAGTCGAACCTACCAGCGGAAACACGGGAATCGCACTGGCGTTCGTGTCGGCGACACGCGGTTACAAGCTGATTCTTACGATGCCTGAAACCATGAGTATTGAACGAAGGAAACTGCTGAAGATCCTTGGTGCAGAACTTGTGCTGACTCCCGGAGAAAAGGGAATGACGGGAGCGGTACAGAAGGCAGAGGAGATCCAGAAGAACACCCCCGGATCTTTCATGCCCCAGCAGTTCAACAATCCGGCTAATCCCGAGATCCACAGGAAGACAACAGCCGAGGAAATCTTCCGTGACACTGATGGGAAAGTCGATATTCTGGTGGCCGGTGTTGGAACAGGCGGTACGATCACTGGAACTTCAGAAGTTCTTAAGGCAAAAATCCCGGGCTTCAAGACAATTGCCGTAGAACCTGTCGATTCACCTGTGCTTTCCGGCGGGAAGGCTGGATCTCATAAGATCCAGGGAATCGGAGCTGGATTCATCCCCGGCATCGTCAGGAAAGAACTTTTCGATGAAATAATCCTAGTTCGGCACGAAGATGCCGGAGCAACTACCCTCCGTCTTGCAAAAGATGAGGGAATACTGGCAGGGATTTCTTCCGGTGCGAATGTCTGGGCCGCAATACAGGTTGCAAAACGACCGGAGAACAAGGGAAAGACTATTGTCACGATAATCTGCGACACCGGCGAGAGATATCTTTCGACCTGGCTGTTTTAGGATGTGTTGGATGACAAATAATAGAACATCCAACATTCAACATCGAACTTTGAACATCGAATGAATTCTAATTAGAATAACTTAAAGGGCCACTCAAATGAGATTTGAAACGCTCTCGATAAGGGCCGGACAGGATCCGGATCCCGGGACAGGATCGGTAATAGTACCCATCTACCAGACTTCGACGTTCTACCAGAAGTCGCTCGACAAGTTCGGTCAGTATGAGTATACACGTTCGGGGAATCCGACGCGCAAGGCGCTTGAGACCGCCATCGCAGCGCTCGAAGGCGGGAAATACGGGCTTGCTTATGCGTCAGGTTCGGCGGCAACGGTCGGCGTACTCCAGCTACTGAGGCCTGGCGATCATGTTGTGGCCGGACAGGATCTCTACGGTGGGACATACCGCCTGCTCGAGTCCGTCTACAAAAACATCGGCGTCGAAGTAACTTATGCGAACACCTATAATATCGACGAGTTCAAAAAATCATTCCGGAAAAATACAAAGATGGTATGGCTGGAATCGCCGACCAATCCGCTCCTGAAGATCTCGGACCTTGTGAAGATCGCAGAAATATCGCAGGCGAACAAGGCTCTTTTCGTGGTGGACAACACATTCCTAAGCCCATATTTCCAGAGGCCACTCTCCCTCGGGGCCGACATAATCGTCCACAGCACCACGAAATATATCGCAGGCCACAGCGACATCATCGGCGGTGCAGTAGTGACCTCGGACGAGAAGTCATATACAGCGATGAAGTTCTACCAGAATGCAGGAGGGGCTGTACCGGGAACACTCGACTGCTGGCTGACTCTCAGAGGATTGAAGACCTTGTCGATCCGCATGAGGGAGCACGAGGTAAATTCG
>CAZDNQ010000577.1:0-3505 GCA_964506605.1 uncultured Victivallis sp.
TGATCGGTGCCTGGATTGGCCACGGCAAGGATGAAAAGGAGAAAGAGAGCCGTGAAAAGATCGGAAAGATTGTTGCCGAAGAACTCCAGAAGGCGGGGCATAATAAATAGTTCCTTTGAAAGCATATGTCAAAAGAAACCCATAGCAAGATAGTTCTTAATCAGCAATCGGTGAATACGCTAATTGCCTGGATACTGAAACAGAACAAGCAGGAGGTTTTCAGGACTTTGAAGGTTTCCCACGAGGAGGATCACCTTCATCTGAAATTTGCCGGCATGAATTACGATAATGTTCACGGCGGAATTGACATCCCTTTCATTGGCAATACTCTGGTAATAGCTCTGGAAACAGCGTTCGGGAATGCCCCCGAGTGCGACTTGTATATATCATTGAGGGGCAATCATCTCAAGGGTCGAGTTGAATTACATGGGCTGCTGGCAGCGTCTGTACAGAACATACCAGGTATAGACAGTATTATTTTCCTATTCGCACCGCATCTCAAAAAGGTCGGTGGATTTAGGATTCACGGTCCATTCGATTTTGATTTTGACCTTTCGTCCTTGCATATCCCTGATGGCGATGGTGGCGATAGCGAACTGACAGATATTGTCAAATTCCATTCGGTCGCTGTGGGGGATAAAAATGAGGAAATGCTGATAGCTGAATTTTCAATAAAATGAGGAGGATATGAATATGTCTAAGATTCAATTAACGGGCGCTGATGTCAATAAGCTTTTGAACCGGTTTGTCAGCGATAAGTGTTCTTTCAAAGACGGAGGATTCAAATATGCTGACGAAGGGTTGACAGTCCATGCAAAGAACATTGACCTGAAAACTGCGGCAGATATTGAAACCGGTGGCCTAAAGATCAGCGCCAAGGAACTGAAGTTCAACCACGAAGGTGCGGATGTGGATTTCACACTTTGTTGAAAAAGAGAATAGTATAAACTGATGTCGTTAAGCATAAGGAGAATCAAATGATTGAGATTGACATGAAGCTGAAGATCGAGATTAACAATTATGCCGATGTTGTAACTAAACAGAGAGGCGCCGGCCTGTTGACATCAGTCCTGAACTTGCCAGTTGTGAATATCTTTACGAATATGCATGTTGATCAAAAAGTCGAAGATAGAATCAACTCAAGCCTTTTAGAAACTTTGCCGTCCAGCATTGAAGAATCACTTGCTAAAAATGGCATAAATGCAAATGTTTCCGTAGAATTTGAGTGAAAGGCAATGTTATGAAACAGATAAACGAAGCGTTCATCAGAAGCGGATCCGGCAAAATCAAGGAGGAGGATGTCAAGAGCGTCATTGACAATGAGAATGACATCAAGGGTAAATTCACCGGTTCTTTAGAAAAGTTTTTCGAAGATGTGAAGTTGTTTTTCATGATGCTGAAGGATTATTACAACGGCAAGTACAGGGAAGTCCCATGGTGGGTAATAGCTGCCATCGTCTTTGCACTGCTTTATGTGCTGAATCCTTTTGACCTAATCCCGGATGCGATTCCTTTGATTGGTCAGATTGATGATGTTGCAGTGATGGTGCTATGTATCAAAATGATCGATAGCGAAGTACAGAAGTACAAGAAATGGAAGGCAAGTAACGAAAAGATTATTGCGTGAAGTCAGAACGTATATGAATGAAGTTTTTTAGCGAGGGATATACTCTGCCTGGTAAATCCAAGCCCGTCCGCGGTTATAATTAATGTGGGGCCCCATTTAGCCCCGAACTGAATTTATAACCACAAAAGGACGAGGTGTAGAATGGAAATGGGTAATTCGATTGGATCTCTGGTAGTCATGGTTGGCGCGGTGTTCGTATTCGGGACTTTCGCGGTATGTGCGTTCATGTTGGTGAGCTACCTGATGGTTAAGGACGGGACCCAGAGCGCCTGCCGGGCCATCGAGAAGTTCTTCGGTTCCGGCTGCAGGGTATCGACGCAGGATCACACGATCACGGTAATGCAGATAGTTCCGGTCCTTGAACTCGCCACCGTTAGGGGTGAGTTCGAACACAACTACGGCTGGCACCGGGACAACAGGAGGTTTTTGGGTCTGCCGGTGCCGTTTACTTCCAAAGAAGCTTCATGTCGGCACGAGTATGTCGTCAAGGCCGGGTTCGATTTGAAGGAGAGGCATTGCATATTTGATTTCACCTCTGTTGGAGGGGATGGAGTGCTGGCGAGGTTCTTTGAAGGCCGTTCCTACCATGTCCGTGTAAAGCTTCCGCGTCCTAAAATACTCTCGCTTGAGACGAAAACCGTGAACGTGGAAGACCGGTCCAGGTGGTACGACTTCTGGAACGGATTGAACGAGGAAGACAGGAATTCAATAATGGCTGAGATGTTCACAGAGGCCAGGAATAATTTAGCACATGCCGGGGCTCCATTACTGGATGAAGCGATGCAGCGGCTGGAGGGCGGACTCAGGGCGATCATGCCTCAGAGTGTGAAGAACATTGAGTTCGAGTGGCAGAACAATCCGGAGGCGTTTGATTTCAAATGTGTAGATACAGGAGGGGTTTAAGAAATGAAAAGAAAGCACGAGATTACTAGATTGAAGATAGCGCCTGTGCCACAGGAAGACGGGGTATCCTGCGGATTTTGCGCATTGAAGGCTGTGTATAACTATTACAGGCTAAGGTGCAAGAACCTGAGAGCCCGACTTGGCGTGGATCACGGGTTCCTGCCTTGTCTTCCCGGCAGGGACAAGCTGGAGAAGTTCCTGTATGAGGTTAAGGCTGGCATCGGCAAATACAAATATTCCGATTCTCAAGGGACATATCCGCCTGACATGTTTGCCGTATTAAATGAGGACGGCTTTAAGGCGGACATTGTCGTCGGAGCCAGCAGGAATTTTAAGAGCAGGCTCAGGAAACATATCGCCTCCGGTCATCCAGCTCTGGCAGTTGTTGACTGGTGGCACTGGGCTGTTATATCCGGAGCCAGTTCAAAGGGTATCTGGATAGTGGATTCCTGCCGGGATGAGCCGTATTTCATGACTTATAAGTCGTGTTCCGGGATTATCAATGGCATTATCCTTGTCAGCCGCAAGAAGAGGGCCAGATGCAGACCCAGCAACGCCGCTTGCGCGCGTGGTTATCTGCAAGGTGCGCTCTTCAGTATGAAAATGGTTGGCAAGGAGATTCCTAGGCAGCTCGATGGCTTCCTGAACGGTGGAAAGGGAAGAGGTATAATAGGAACCAGAGTAGGTAACGCCATCAACCAGTTATTTGGCTGGAAGGAAGGGACGGTTGTCGGGAACTGGGTCAATAAGACCTTCGGTTGATTTCAGCCGATTATAATAATTTGACCGAAGGCTTGTGCTTTCGGTTTTAAGCTTAAGGAGATTTATGAGTTGTCTAACAGTATTCAAAAATATCGCTGACATGGCCTACCGCTTTCACGGCAAAGGCCTGTTCTGTGTGACACCGGCGACCAATGCAGACACGCTGCCTTTGCGGGCGGCCACGTCGAGGGTGATCTTGCCGCTGGTCTTGTT
>CAZDNQ010000578.1:0-3488 GCA_964506605.1 uncultured Victivallis sp.
TGATCCTCACGGCGCTGGCCTTTGGCGCGACGGTCGAACATGCCGGGCTGATCGACCAGACATGCCGCATCATCCGTGAAAATCCAGGGCGCAAGTACCGCATCCCGCGGCTGGCCTCCAAGGCGTCGATGTGCATCGACCATTTCATCCGCGTGTTCAGACGGCACAAGGGGATGACGCCAGGAGATTACATAATCGACTGCCGTGTCGAGGCTGCGCGCGGGCTCCTGCAGTCCTCCACGCACAACATCAGCCAGATCTCCGTGCTGCTGGGTTATCCGAACGTCTACGCCTTCAGCAAGCAGTTCAAGGAACGCACCGGCAAGGCTCCGACGCACTACCGGGGAGGAAAAGCCGGCAAAAAAGGGAATCTCTGAAAAAATTACCGGCGGTACGCTTGCAATATTTTCAGGACATTATACAATAAGACATAATAAGAGATGCCAAAAGGAGGTTCCTGTGATAAAACAGACCATATGTTTAGCTTCAATTATTTCCCTGTCACTCTCTGCCGGTGTTTTCAATTCCGGAGCGGCCGATGAAGCCGGAGCTGCCTCCGAAAAACAGGCAGGCGGAGGAAAGGTCATCAGGTTGCTCCAGGACTTCGAGACCGGTAGCAGCATAAGAAACCCTGCTGGAATTCCAGTCAGGGCGGAAATTTCCGACAAGACAGGCATGGGCAAGTCATGCCTCCGCATTTCCGTGCCGGCAGGATTCGACTGGACAATGAAGGGTCGCGACGGCAAGGATGCGCCGCTGGAGAATGTCTGCCTGTATACCTTGTCATGTCCTTACCTGCCTCCGGAAGCAGACGCCATCCGCATGAAGGTGAAGGTCGTGTCCGGCCGTACGATTATCGCTCCGGGGTGTCCCGTAAGCCAGATGGGGAACTCCGACGTGCTATGCGATCCGCAGCTCGTGGAGGCCAGGGGGGATGCCTGGCAGACAGTGGAATTCTCCCTGAACAATAATCTTGTCCGCAATTTCAGGAGGGCGAACTTCACCAAGGATCTTCCTGTAGTCTATTTTACGCGCTGGGCACAGGAGCCCATCTATCTTTATCTCGTCGCGCTTCCTGAGAAGCTGCGCCCTGCGGAAGATACTGAAATATACATCGACCAGGTCGAACTCATATCCAAGGGGGAAGGAAGGCCGTTCCCTAAGATTGAAGGCTCAAAGATAAAGGAAGTTTCATCTATTGCGGATTTCACAAATGGGCAGGGAATGGAAAATGTATTTTCCGTAGCGCACGGGTATTCGATATCCAAGGCATTCGAAGCCGGATACCGGCGCAACATCCCACCTGGTGCAAGCTCCTTTCCGGAATATATGAGGAAAACCTGCCCTTTCATGAACGAGGAAGGTTTCTTATATACAGCCCCCCGCTATAGCTTTGCAGATGGGCCTGAAGGGAGGAAGTTCCTCCAGGCGGAATGCGAATGGGCCGAGGAAGGGCAGATCATAACCTTCAAGACGCAGGGAGATGTGAATGCGAATGCATTCAAGTTCACGCTGAAGGCGGACTATCCGGCATTATCAAAGCCTTCAATCTATAGCTTTGATGTCGACGGGAAAAAGACTCTTGCCGTGGATATCATAGTCTTCGTATCGCCGAAGGGCGCGGACTTCCCATGGAACGACATCGGGGCCACGGATGAGTTGAAGCAGTCGTACAAGGACAGCGGATACAAGGGTCCAGGCTCGAAATACGACTATCTCCTGACCACGGACAGGAGCAAGTGCATCAAGGTCGGAGAGATCGGCCAGGCCGGAGCGTTCGGCTTCTATTCCACCCGCAGGCATGTTCCCGCCGGCGAATGGTCGGATATAGTTGTGCCATTCGCAGATTTCATCTGTGTATACGGCCAGGGATCCTGCAAGGACATGCAGGCAAAACAGCTGCCCTTGTCCCCTGGGAATATTTCTGCAATAGGCGTTCTCGCTCCATATGGCACAGGGCATGGCGCAATTTCCTTTCAAAAGGCTTCCTATGTGTCCGTCCCCGGGAATCCTGCTGAGCTGCGTTCCTACTGGCAGGTGCCGGATCCCGCAAAGATAAAGATGATCAAGCTTCCCAGGTTCAACCGCTACGGAACCTCAACAATGATGACAGCAGGGGAAGATGCGCCGGATTACATGAAATAATCAATTTGAATGTGCGGTTTCGTACAATGAAAATAGGATGATGAATTGTAATCCAATGCCTGACATCCATAATCCAGGAGGAATAAAATGCGGCAATACACCAGGGATGTGACGGTTCTATTTGATGTGACATACAGGACTCTCGGAAAGCGGAGGATATGCCTGGACGCTGTGCTTGTCAAGTCGAGGAGGCCTGCTCCGACCGTCATATCCATCCACGGCGGCGGATGGAAGGTGGGAAGCAAGGACGGATCGATAGGACTTCTTTCAAAATTCATCTCCGAAGGGATATCGTGGATCACCATAGACTACAGGCTGACCCCCGAAGCAACGTATCCCGCACAGGTCGAAGACTGCGCATATGCGCTGCAGTTCGTGAAGAGCAAATCAAAGGCATGGGGCATTGACCCGGACAGGATCGCCCTGGAAGGGCATTCCGCCGGCGGACATCTCGCGCTGTGGACCGGACTTCATCCCGACCAGGCGGATCCATCATCGGAAGATCCTGTCAGGAGGTTTTCAACGAAAGTGTGCGCGATTGTTGACAAGTCCGGGCCGGCGGATTTCTTCCTCCTGAAGAAAATCAGGCACGAAGCCCATGAGCTGGCGTATCTTTTCCTTGGGCACAAGTACGACGGCAAGGAGAAGAAAGGAAGCCCGGGCAGTATTTTCACGAAGGAGCAGATGGAGGCGGCATCTCCGGTATCCTACGTGTCGAAGGGCTGTCCTCCTGTCTTCATAATCCACGGCACTGCTGACACGACAGTGCCTGTCCAACACAGCAGATCCCTTGAGAAAATTCTCAGGAAGAACCATGTCGAGCACAAGGTCCATTACATTAAGGATGGAGACCATGGCGCATGGTACGAGGGCATCGACAAGGACGTATTGGCCTTCCTCAGGAAGCACCTTAAACCGTCTTGACGTTCCCGTCCTTCTTGACGACAGCGTCGACTATCTTCCTGATGTTCTCGCTGAGGTCCATCGGGAACATCACGACCGTGTTGGCAGGGCCGGCGCCCAGGCCGTCGATCGTCTGCAGCGTCCTCAGCTTCATAGCACCGGGGGTCTGTTCCATGATCAGGGCGGCGGCGGCGAGGTTGGTGGCGGCGATCTTGTCACCTTCGGCCTTTGTGATGGTGGCGCGCTTCTCGCGTTCAGCCGAGGCCTGCCGCGACATGATCCTCTTGAGATCCTCCGGCATTTCGATGTCCTGCAGGCGGATGGAGTCGAGATGAAGCCCCCAGTCCCTGACGCGCTCCTCCACCACCTCGCAGATCTTCTTCTGGATCTGCTCGCGCTCTGAAAGCAGCTCGTCAAGTGAGAGTAGGCCCACCACGTCG
>CAZDNQ010000579.1:0-3482 GCA_964506605.1 uncultured Victivallis sp.
GGCGGGCGAGCTCAACCTCACCGCCATGATCGATATCGCGTTCCAGATGCTCTCGTTCTTCGTCATGACGATGAAACCTACGGACGTTCTGGCGATGATCGATGTCTCGCGTCCCGCACCTGACAAGCGCGTATCACAATCGAAACCACTGAACATCATCTGGATCACAGTCCTGGGCGATGGCAGGTTCATCCTGAACGACAGGCCGATATCCAAGGAGAACCTCGATACCACGCTCTGCCAGCTCGGAGCCCTTGACAAGACCCAGACAGTGATTATCGCATGTACTCCGAACTCGAGCCACGGAAAGATGATCGAAGTCCTCGACCTCTGCCAGAAGGCACAGCTCTCAAGCCTTTCAGTCGTCAGCGTGGATTGATTTCAGACGGTCCGTCACCGCCAGGCTGTATCGGGGATACTACAGGTATTTCCTTCAGCGACTTCACGTCCTCCACTGACACGCTTATCTCCCTTTCCTTTTCCTCAACCGGGGTAAAGCGTTCAGTTGTCCGGATATCGTCGCTGGTGCCCTGTTTTCCGTCAGGTCCCATGGAGAACAGGTCGAAAGTGCTTCCGTCCGAGGAATAACAGAAACTCCGCCGCCAGGAATCCCATTTGAGCTTCTGGATATACGGTCCTTTCCAGCCGGCGATCTTCGGATCCGTCTCAAGCGCAGCAAGCCCTTCCGTGGTTGTCGGATAACGTCCGCAGTCCTTGTGGAAATAGTCCAGCGCGGTATTCAGGACCGACATATTGCCTGCCGCCTTGGTCACCGCCTCAGGCTGTTCAAAATTATAGGTTGAAACCTGTACATAGGCACCTATCACCGCGATTATTCCGACCCACATCACCCATCTGGGGAGCTTAGACAGGCCCGCAAAGACGTTCCACAGTCCAGAACTGAGCAGCCATGGCTGGGAGACGCTGGACTTGCGCTGCCTGTGAAAGGTTCTCTTTTTTTTCTTCTTGTCCGGATGAAAGCCCGGCAGAAGGGCGAACTTGCCGCACGCAGGACAGCCGTTTTTCCCCCATTCGGAAACAACATCGCAGTATGGACACTTTATTTTCTTCATCGGCTGCATTTTTGCCACTCTGTTATCTTGCATTAAAAGACGTTTGAGTTAATTTACACGACCTGGCAAAATCAACAAATGGAAGAACTGCATTATGGAAAACCTTGCAATCATCGGCAGCGGTCCGGCGGGACTCACTGCGGCAATCTACTCTGCACGCGCACTTTTGAAGCCTATCGTTGTCGCAGGCATATTGCCCGGCGGACAGCTTACCCAGACAAGCGACATTGAGAACTACCCGGGATTCGAGGAACCTGTCGGCGGATTCGACCTAATGACGGCTTTCCAGAAGCAGGCGGAGCGTTTCAATTCGCGGACCTTATACGACAACATCGTCTCGGCAAAACTGCAGGCGGGCGGCCCCCATGAGCTCACACTGTCGGGCGGTGGAAAAATAGAGACGCTCGCGCTCATAATCGCAACCGGCGCATCACCCATGTGGCTCGGACTCGAATCTGAAAAACGGCTTATGGCAAAGGGTGTCTCAGCCTGCGCGACCTGCGATGGAGCCTTCTACAGGAATCTTCCAGTAGTCGTTATCGGCGGTGGCGACACCGCAATGGAGGAAGCTATCTTCCTCACACGCTTCGCATCGAAAGTGACCGTCATCCACAGGAGGAACCAGCTCAGGGCATCCAAGATCATGGCCGACAGGGCGTTGCACAATCCGAAGATAGTTTTTGAGTGGGAGAGCGTGGTAGAAGAAGTGACAGGGCAAAACGACGTCGACGGAGTCGTCATCAGGAATCTTAAGACTGGCGAGAAGAAGAAGCTGGAATGCAAAGGATATTTCGCCGCCCTTGGGCATAAGCCCAATACTGAAATATTCAAAGGACTCATCGACATGGACGAGGTTGGATATATAAAGCTCAATAATCAGTCAAGCTATACAAATATAGACGGCGTATTTGCCGCTGGCGACTGCGCCGATCATGTTTATCGTCAAGCTGTTACAGCTGCAGGAATGGGCTGCAAGGCCGCAATTGATGCAGAAAGATGGCTTGAATCAAGGCACAAGGCGTAAAGTTTTGTTAATTTTATTAATTTTACCACTTGCGGCCATTTATTCCAGATATATTTTATTCTCCACCAATATTCCCTTTAACCAGGAGCCCGCATGTTCCAGAGGAATCGTATTCCATTTATAATAGTTTTTCTTGTCTGCCTCTCCATATTTACAGTTGCACACAGCGGATTTGCCGCAGACACCAAGGACAAACCCAAGGATTCAAAGGACAAGAACAAGGAAGTGAGTTTCGACATCAAGCCAGAGGAAATGGTTGCCAAGCTTAAGACAGCTGCCGTTGAGGACATAAAGCCTGATGAGCTTGAATGGACCCGCAAGCTCTATCCCAGCAGATATCGTCCTCTTTCCATGGATTTCGAAGACAAAGATGTCCAGAAATACCTCCAGTCGGTGCCACAGAATCTTCAGGAAGGCGAGAAGGCCAGGATTGAAAAGATAAGGGATGTCAAACCCCTGATAGTCAGAATTATAGAAAGAAACCCCTATGACCCGAAGACTGGCGGCATAAAGATCCGTTCAGGCACCAGCACCACTTCTGTTTCCGGCATGATATCGCTGGCGAATGAGGAGATGGTGATTGTCAAGAAAGGCAAGAACGACAAGAAGGGCAAGCGCTATAAGTGGGATGAGCTTGCTTTCGAACAGTATGAAAATTTCCTTACATATTATGCCGGACAGCGTCTCCAGAAGGCTGGCGGCAACGTATCCAAGGATGAAAGCAGGAAGTATGCTGGTGAAGATTATTTCCGCCTCGCCCTTCTCTGCGACTGGTTCGGCGAATATGAATCCTGCATCGAGCACCTCAAGAAGGCCATAGAACTGAATCCCGACTTGAAAAACAGCGCTGGTCCATTGCTGCTGAACTGAGCTTGACGGCAATTTCATCCTGAAACTTTTACATTTTCCAGCTTGAAATATCCGAGTATAATACTACCTTAACGAGTTGTATTTACCGAATATAAATCATCAACATAAGGAGAACATACAATGGGACAGAAGGAAGACAATCTCAAGAAGCTCGCGAAGACAGGCATACTCGCCAACTTCGTGAAAAGGAACAAGGGCCAGTGGGACCACGAGGGATGGCTCGGTCTGCTCGCATCTATCAAGGAAAAGGGCTATTATCCCATCGATGAAGACCAGGTTGGCCTGCTTCTTGAACAGAAGAAGAAGGACTTCTTGGCGAAGAAATAGTATTTTAACTGCTCTTCAGGCTCAGTTTGATGTCGTTTTCATCAAGGAGACGCCATTCGCCTGGAGCGAGCGAGCCAATATTTAGACCGCCTACGGCGACACGCCTTAGGCGGTTTATTTTTGCTCCAGTCCCGGTCACAAGCCGTCTGACCTCGCGTTTCCTGCCTTCTCCCATGATGAAGAAGTAC
>CAZDNQ010000580.1:0-3482 GCA_964506605.1 uncultured Victivallis sp.
GCCAGGGTCGAGAAGAGCTACCAGTTCCTTATGAACGGCTACTCCCAGAACGTGAAAAAGCTCATAAACAACGCCATTTACGAGGAAGCATGCAACGACATGGTGATCGTGAAGAACATAGAGTTCTACAGCATGTGCGAACACCATATGCTCCCGTTCTACGGGAAGTGCCATATCGGATATATTCCGGACGGCAAAGTCTTCGGGGTGAGCAAGCTTGCAAGGATAGTCGACTGCTTTGCCAGGCGCCTGCAGCTGCAGGAGAGGCTGACACGCCAGATCGCCGGCACAATCCTTGAATCCATCGGGCCGGAAGGCGTAGGCGTCGTCATGGAGGCGCAGCACATGTGCATGAGGATGCGGGGCGTTGAAAAACAGGAGTCGCTGATGGTCACGTCCGCAATGCTCGGAAGTTTCAGGCGCGAACAGTCCACCAGGATGGAGTTCCTGAACCTTATCAGAGGCGGCCACGATGTGGGATGACGTGAAGTAGGTACGGGCACTGGTCATACGCCTAAGGCATGCAGGTAAACTTTAGCTTGTGAGTTTAGTTTTTTCTGAAAGGTTTTAGCAGATATGAAAATTGTAGTGCAGCGGGTCTCGTCCGCATCGGTCGAGATAGAAGGGAATATCGCGGGGAGCATCGGCAGAGGTCTGATGATACTCCTTGGAATAACGCATCATGACACGGAAAAGGATGTATCGTTCCTCGTGGACAAATGTGTCAACCTCAGGATATTCGAGGACAAGGACGGAAAGATGAACCTGTCCCTGCTGGATGTGAAAGGCGAAATGCTTGTGGTGTCGCAGTTCACTCTTTATGGCGATGCGGCAAAAGGCAGGCGTCCGAGCTTTACTGATGCCGCCCACCCGGTGATAGCCGTCCCCCTGTATGAGAAGTTCATCTGCGAACTTCGCAAATCAGGTCTCAAGGTTGAGTCCGGAAGGTTTGGCGCCGACATGAACGTCAGCCTCTGCAACAACGGGCCGGTGACAATTATATTGGAATCACAGATGAGCAAGTCTCATAAGAACTAATAAAAAAGGATATGCAATGAAAAAAACGGGCAATGTTTCTTCTGAGGGGAAAATCGCGGCACGCTACCAGGAGGCGAAGGAGATCTATGCATCTCTCGGCGTCGATGCTGAAAAGGCGATGAAGACCCTTGCGTCGGTGAATATCTCCATGCACTGCTGGCAGGGCGACGATGTCGGAGGTTTTGAAGTCAACGAGACAGGCCTCACCGGCGGAATCATGGCCACCGGAAACTATCCGGGCAGGGCCAGGAATGCCGATGAATTGAGGAAGGACGCTGAAAAGGCCTTCTCTCTGATTCCCGGAAAACATAAGTTCAACCTCCATGCCCTATACCTCGAAAGCAAAGGGAAGTTTGTTGACAGGGACAGCGTGTCCGCCGAACATTTCACCGGCTGGATCGACTGGGCGAAGTCACAGGGGATCGGGCTGGATTTCAATCCGACATTCTTCTCGCATCCGAAATCATCGTCCGGCATGACCTTGTCCAGCCCCGACGCATCAATCAGGAAGTTCTGGGTTGAACACGGCATCAGGTCCCGCGAGATTGCAGCTGAGTTTTCCAGAAAACTGAACAAGGCCTGTGTCAACAACGTATGGATTCCAGACGGCATGAAGGATTTCCCTGCCGACAGGCTCGGTCCCCGCCAGAGACTCGTCGAATCACTGGACGCGATCTTCAAGGCGGATGTCGGCGGAAATGTCAAGGACGCGGTCGAAGGCAAGCTCTTCGGTATCGGCAGCGAGGAATATGTCGTCGGCAGCAACGAGTTCTATCTTGCCTACGCAATAGCCAGGAAGAAGCTGGTGTGCATGGACATGGGACATTACCATCCTACTGAGATGATCAGCGACAAGCTGTCGGCCGTCCTCCCGTTCGTGCCTGAACTCCTCATCCATGTTAGCAGGCCCATCCGCTGGGATTCGGACCACGTCGTCATTATGAACGACGATCTTCTCAACCTCGCCAAGGAGATAATCAGATGCAACGCCCTCGGCAAAGTCTATCTTGCCACCGACTTCTTCGATGCCAGCATCAACCGCATAGGCGCCTGGGTTGTAGGGATGAGGAGCCTGCAGAAGGCTCTGCTCTTCGCTCTCCTTGAACCTTCAAACACCCTTAAGAAGTACGAACTCGACGGCAGGAACGCCGAGAAGCTGGCGCTGTCCGAAGAGCTCAGGACCCTCCCTTACGGAGACGTCTGGAACTTCTACTGCGAATCCAAGTCGGTCCCGGTAGGAACTGACTGGATCTCCGAACTCGGTAAATACGAGAAGGACGTCCTCTCGAAGAGGAAGTAAGACATTTCTCTCGCAAAGGCGCAAAGGAAAGCCTGCCTGGAGGATTCGAGTTTTCATTAACTCGTCCCCGTGTTTGATACATGACTGGAAGCGGATTAATGATTTTACTGTTCTTCCGTGATTTCAGAATTGAAAACTTTGCGGCTTTGCGTCGTGAGTGAAGCGGGCGAGAAAACATCCCTGTTTTTGCTGGGATTGATTAATGTATGCCGTATTCTTATGAAGTTAGTTTTTCATGATTTCACGTCACTGTTGAATCCTATCCCTCTTCCCGGGGGAAGAGAGATCCCTTCGCGGATACTTCCAGGTCCGATGGAGGGGATCATGACGCGCGAGTATTGCACGGCAATGATGGAGTTCGATCTCGTGCCGATATGGATCACCCCTTTCATAAGGATTTCCCACAGTACGCCTCGTCCCAAAAAACTCGTGGAGAAGCTTGAGCATTTCCGGCAGCTCCCGGTAATAGCCCAGATCATGGGCACGTACCCGGAACATCTTGCCAGGACGGCGGGGATACTTTCAGGAATAGAAGGGGTGATCGGAGTCGAGCTGAACTGCGGATGCTCGAGCAACACCGTCATCGCCAGCGGCGCCGGAAGCGCACTGCTGAGAAAACCTTCTTGGATAAGGGATACTCTGCGTGCAATGCGTGACGCGTCAAAAGGACGCGGTGGAATAGGGGTGAAGATCCGGAGCGGATTCGAATCTCCGGAGGAGCTCCCATGCATATTGGAGGCGGTGGCGCAGGCATCGCCTGATTGGATTACCTTGCACTACAGGACTGGCAGGGAGCTTTTCAGGAGCATTCCCGATGGATACAAGAGGTTTAAGGTTGCAAGGGAGCTTTTGCCGGACGCGATGTTATTTGCGAGCGGCGACCTTTTCTCGCCAGAGGCTTCACTGGAGTTGGTCAAGAATTATAAGATGGACGGGATAACCCCGGCGCGTGGGCTTATGCACAACCCCTGGCTCATACGCGACATCGAGTCTGTCTGCCGCGGAGAAAAACCTCCTGGGAGGGACATCGTTCCTTTCCTGGTAAGGCTCGTGGAGCTTTCAATGTCCTGTCCAAAATGGAAGAACGGGGTGATCCTGGAAATCGCCCGGAATGCGTGGGGCCGGAAGTCGGATAAGTTTCTGG
>CAZDNQ010000581.1:0-3480 GCA_964506605.1 uncultured Victivallis sp.
ATCCACATATTTTGCGATAGGATGATCAGGATGGCCTACCAGCTCCCTCTGCATCCTCTGCGCCACGGCTCTTCCACCGCAGAACGCCTCGTAGCATCCCCTGAGACCGCAGTTGCATACCGGCCCCTTGGGATCCAGCACGATGTGTCCGACCTCGCCTGCCGTGAAGCACGCGCCCTGGATCAGATGGCCGTTGGCGATTATTCCGCCGCCTATGCCTGTGCTCATCGTGAGATAGATCAGATGATTGCATCCCTTGCCGGCTCCGAATATCCATTCCGCCAGCACGCCGGCGTTCGCGTCGTTGTCGAAGTATGTCTTAACACCCATCTTCTCCGCCATGTGGTCCCTGACAGGCACGTTGACCCATTTCTTCATGTTGCACGGGGACATCGTGCCCTTTGGAATGTCCATCGGGCCCGGGGCGCCGATTCCGATGGCGGACAGATCTGAGATCTGGTATCCGCCCTCCTTGAGCAGGTCATGTCCTGCGGCGACCATTTCGTTGAGGACGTCGCCAGGCGAGCGGTGTTCACTCTTGATCCTCTTTGAACCTATTATCTTGCCATCGGCCGTGCCAAGGGCTGCGGCGATCTTAGTTCCTCCAATGTCGAATCCGAGCACGAGCAGATCCTGTTTCTTCATCTAAAAATCTCCTTAATATCCCTGTCAATATTGTTTTTTGTGACGAAAAATGTATTAGTTACGGTATTTTATAGTTCCATTAAGCCAATTTCAATCCTAATCAAATATATCTGGAGAAAGCGCACATGCAGACAGATGTGATCACAGTCACCATGACCTCGGGTTCAGGCATCTATTACGCCTACCAGCACTGCGACATAATGGGAAAGGTTGTCGTATGGCTCCTTTTCATAGGTTCCATAATCACATGGACCATCATGATCGAGAAGGGTATAGCCCTCTACAGGGCGAAGAAGGCGACCATGCTCTTCATATACCTGTTCAGGGATAAGAAATATCCTCTGTCCCTCTGGAAGAAGGCTGAACAGGTCAAGTGCCCGGTGACCAAGGTCTATATGAAAGGAGCCGAAGAACTCCTCAACTTCTATGAGATGCCTCCGGAATACGCCGAACATTATGGGACTTCGCGCCATCCGGTCCAGAAGCTGACCACCGCCCAGATCGAGACAATAAGGAGCACGCTGGACAGGGCGGTCGCCGACCAGATCCTGCTCCTGGAAGACAAGCTCGGAATACTCGCCACCGCCGTCAGCGCCAGCCCGTTCTTCGGCCTTTTCGGAACTGTGTGGGGCATAACAATGGCGTTCGCCGCACTGGCAGTGCAGGGAAGGGCGGACATGCAGGCCCTGGCTCCCGGCGTCAGCGGCGCGCTTATCACCACCATCGTAGGTCTCCTGGTTGCAATACCTTCCCTCATCGGATACAACCTCATCACTGTCACGATCAGGAGGATAACGGTCAGCATGGATAATTTCGTCGAGGAGTTCATGGCCAAGGTCAAGCTCGAACAGTACGAAGAGAAAGGTTCCGAGTAATGCCCAGCCGCGGAAAAAGATCGCAGCTCGAGATGGTCAACCAGATCAACATGACTCCCATGGTCGATCTGGTGCTGGTCCTTCTCATCATCTTCATGATCACGGCGCCTCTGCTCGAGTATAGTATCGATGTGTCACCGCCGAAGATGAACGCCGACAAGATTCCGGAAGACAATACCAAGGTCATAAGTCTGAACAAGAAAGGCCAGATCGTCTTTAACAAGGAGACTGTCAGCGCCAAGGGCCTTACCGACAAGCTTGACACCGTCAGGAAGCTGAATCCCAAGGTCACGGTCCTAATAAGAGCCGATGGCGCTCGTCAATATAGTGAGGTCATGGAAGTCATGAAGGCCGTCAGGAATGCCGGCATCATGACCGTCGCCCTCGTGACTGAGGCGGAAAAGTAGGATTGATACGCGAAACTGGTAACTTGAGAAAAATATTTTCCAACTGCTGGCAACCAACGGCTGAAGACCGACGACCAAAGACTTGAATATGACGGACCAAATCTACAATCTTAGCGAGTTCTACAGGGAAGAGGACACTCTGACCGACAAGGCCAGGACGAAGAGAGTCTTCGTCAGCGTGATGCTTTTCCATATACTCTTTATCGCCGGTCCGTTCCTCTTCTTCGCGATCTGGGAGAAGTTCTATGACAAGAAACCCATGATAATGCATGTTTCCCTGGTGCCTCCGAGCCTGGAAAAGTCGACCGAGCCTCCGGGCAATCCTCCACCGCCGGTCAAGGAGGAGCCGAAACCTGTAAAGAAACAGGAACCAGAGCCTGAAGAGGAGCCACCGGCTCCTCCTGAAACTCCTCCTGTAAAAGTCCCGGAAAAACCCGTGGTCGAACCGCCGGTAAAGACTGAAAAGCAGAAAGTTCCAACTGAAAAACCGGTACCGAAACCTCCGGATGTGAAGACATGGACGCCAAAGAAGCCTGCGGAGATCAAAACATCAAACACCGTGGTCAAAGGCAAGGCGCCGACGCCGAAGATAAATGCAAGCGATCTTGAAGCGAGGCTCAAGAAGATACAGAGCCAGTGCAAGGTAACCAGCACGAACACCGGACCGGTAACTCCGGGCCCCATAGGAAATCCGAATGTGTCAGGGACAATGAAGGCCAGCTACTACGACCAGGTGACCCTGTTCCTGTATGATCTATGGGAACAGCCATCGAAGGCGGAAGTGAACAACCAGAAGCCGTCTGTCACTGTCCATATTGCCATCGATGCGTCCGGGAACGTGAAGTCGGCCAGCATCGTGAAGAAGAGCGGGATGCCCGCGATGGATGCTTCCGTCGAAGCCCTTCTGGCCAAGATCAAAACTGTTCCGCTTCCCAAGCCTCCGCAGGGCGCCGACGAGTTTGATGCGCTCCTAGGAATTGATGACAATTAAGTATGTTGGGCTTCAGCCCGACAAGTTTTATGGTTTTATTGGAGTTGTAATCTGGCTATGAGAAATAATAAATAACGTCGGGCTGAAGCCCAACATACTTATTTCTCCCAGCGCGAGTAGATCGACATCGGGAGCATCCTGCCCGAGGATTTTTCCTTTAGCGCAAGTTCGCCGCAGCTGACATTCCCTCCGTTCTGCTTCATCGTGTCCTTGACGATGTTCCCGAGCATTATCGACGAGGCTTCAAGGTTGTACATGGTCAATATGATGAAGAGGGGGTTGCTGGTAAGCGTCTGCCTGCAGAGATCCATGAATTCGGAGATGGATTCCTCGGCCTTCCATATCTCGCCTTCGGGACCGCGTCCGAACGACGGCGGATCCAGTACGACGGCGTCGTATCTGCTGTTCCTGCGGACTTCGCGCCTGACGAACTTCACGGCGTCGTCGATTATCCATCTCACAGGTGCGGTCTCCATCTTTGAAAGCTCCTGGTTCTTCCTCGCCCAGGACACCGACGGCTTGGAGGCGTCGACATGGGTGACGCCGGCTCCGCAGGACGCGG
>CAZDNQ010000582.1:0-427 GCA_964506605.1 uncultured Victivallis sp.
GTCCGCGATCACTACGAATATTTCGGCGACAAGGAGCTGGTGAAGGAGGTTTTCCCGGGGATAAGGGCGATACTCGAATGGTTTGGACGGCACAAGCTGGACAACGGTCTCATAGGCCATCTCCGCTACTGGAACTTCACTGACTGGCTTCCTGAATGGCCGAACGGAAATCCGGCCAGGGACACTGAAAAGCCCATCACGATAAACACCATGCAATATGCCGAAGCATGCCGCACCGCCGCGTATCTCGCAAGGGAGATCGGATATTCGTCCGGCAGGGAGTTCATGTCGGAACATGGAGATTCCATCAAGGCGGTGAACAAGCTGTGCTTCGACAAAAAGCTCGGACTTTATGTTGATATGCCCGGCACGAAGTTCATCAGCCAGCACACGAATTCCTGGGCGATACTTTCCGATGCGATCACCG
>CAZDNQ010000582.1:437-3477 GCA_964506605.1 uncultured Victivallis sp.
GGTGTCGCCGTGGTAGCCAATTCTACCTGGGCCGCGATCACCGGGAAAAAGGCGGAGGAACTCGGGCGCACTCTCTACACGAATGCAAAGCTCAGCAGGGCCACGCTCTATTTCTCTTTCTATCTTTTCAGGGCTTGGGACAAGACAGGAAACTACGATCTTTTCTGGAAGCAGCTGGAGAACTGGAAATCGGTGCTTAAGCTGAATTTCACGACATTCCCCGAGATTCCTTTTGCGCATACGAGGAGCGACTGCCATGCGTGGAGCGCATCGCCGCTGCATGAATTCATTACCTGCGTGCTCGGTGTCAGGCCCGGCACCCCTGGATTTGAAAAGATCATCCTGAAGCCGCATATGTCCGGATTCAGGAGGATTTCAGGAACCGCTCCGGCGGGCGGGCAGACGATCCGGATGGAGATTGAACTTTCTGAAAACTGTGAGATGTCGCTTGGATTCAAGATGAAGTCCCCGAAGAATGTGACCATAGTCTGGCCTGACGGGAGGAAACAGGATGTCGGCAGGACAAAGTCCGGAATGTTCAGGAGAGTTTTGAAAAAATCCATTTCTTAACTATATTGTAGGAAACTAATACGGAATTCGCATAATGGCTTCGAAACAGAACGAAGATCTTTTCAACAGTGATTCCAAGCAGAACGAGGGGTCGCTTCCCCTTGACTTCGCCGGTGGCGGGTCGAAGAAGGAAGCTGAACCGAAGAAGGAGCCTGAATCCAGGCCTGAGGTGAAGTCTGTTGTTTCCGAACCTCCGAAAAAGGAGATGATGCAGAACCAGCCTGCAGTTCCTGCCATGGAACCTGTGAAGTCTCCTGATGCGAATTCCGCAAAGCCCGACATGTCCGCTCCGAGGAAGCCCATGCATCACGTTCCTCCTCCATATAAGAAATCCGTGCAGGAGCAGCAGACCCCGCAGTCACAGGAGGCGAAACCTCCGGCATCTCCAGCGGCAGCTCCGGTCGCCGCCGTTCAACCAGCAGCAGCACCGGTCCAGGCGGCAGTGACAGCACCGGCTCCGGTCGTCCAAGAGAAGAAGACTGAACCAGTTAAACCGCCGGTTGAAGCTGAAAAGAAGGAAGCAAAGGTTGAGACGCCTGTACCAGTTCCGGTGACTGCAAAGGAACCGGAACCTGTCAAGGAAACTCCGGTTCCAGCGCCAAAACCTGTAGAAGCCGCTGTTACGGCTCCAAAACCGGCTGAGGCTGCCGTTCCAGTTTCCGAACCAGTCAAGGAAAAGCCAGCTTCACGTAAACATGCCCATAAGCAGGAGCCGGCTCCAGATGCTGCTCCTTCCATACCATCGCCAGCTCCAGTTCCAGTTCCTGCAACGGCGGCTGCAGCACCTGCAGTTGCCGTGGCGGTTTCAGCTCCGGCTCCGAAAGCTGAATCCCCTGCTCCCGCTGAAAAGAAGGAGCCTGTGAAACTCCAGCCCAAGGAAAAGAAGGAGCCTAAGGAGGAGGGCAAGCCGGTCCATAAGATTGAACCCAAGGTTGAGCATAAAGTCGAACACAAGACTGAGCCGAAGCTCGAGCCCAAGGTTGAAAAGCCCATCGTTCCGCATACTCCACCACATACGCCTGCCAGGAAAGAACATGTACCGGCGTCACACTCCCCTGTTCCGGCTGCACATTCACATGCGCATGCACCATCCGTCCCTGAGGGCAAGCCCAATAAACAGGAGGAGAAGAAGGATCAGTCAAGATATTCCAAGAAATTCAATGTCGTCGAGAAATTCTCATCTGACAATGCGACATCGGGGCAGATCCTGCAGGAGGGCCGTGTCAGGACCGGGCTCAGCATCGACCAGGTTTCGACAACCACCAAGATCAAGAAGAACTTCATCGAGGCATTGGAAAGGGATGATTTCCATAATCTTCCCGCCCCGGTATATGTGAACGCATATGTGAGATCCCTCTGCAGTCTTTACAAGATTGAAGAGAAACAGATCATATCCCTTCTTGGCAAGGCCAAGGGCAAGACATTGGAATATACTGTTCCAGAGGAGGTCATACAGCAGATAGAAAAAGGCAAGCAGGTCAATGTGTTCCAGGAGAGCAAGGTGAGGAAGTTCACCCTGTCCATACTCGCCGCCTGTCTTATACTTTCTGCGGTAATCGCAATAACATATCAGCTCATGACAATAGAAAAGGTGCAGACGACCCAGGCGCCCCCCCCGAAGCAGGAGAAAGAGACAATTATCAGCGCCAATACTGCCAAGGCCCCGGTACAGTCGCCCGCCAACCTGCAGGACCAGATGGAGAAGAAGCTGATAGCTCCTTATGTGTTCACCATGTCGCAGCTTCCGCCTCCTGCAGAGCGCTGACAAATAAACCCGGAATTTCTGGAATTATCCCCAATCCGATATATATTAACCGTTCGCCGCAAATCAAAGAATAAGACAGGTTATTTGAATAGATGAAGATAATTGTCATAAACGGGCCGAATCTGCAGCTTCTTGGTTCAAGGAAGCCGGAGATATACGGCTCGGAGACGCTTGAATCAATCCAGAAGCACCTCGAGGCGGTTGCTAAGGAGCTGAAGGTCGATATCGGCTTCTTCCAGAGCAACAGCGAGGGCGAAATAGTGGATCTGGTCGGTTCATCGCAGAAGGACGGTGTCACCGGCATTGTAATCAATCCCGCCGCGTACACCCATACAAGCGTAGCCATACATGACGCCCTCGAATCGGCAGGCACTCCTGCAATAGAGGTCCACATAAGCAATATATACAAGAGAGAGGAGTTCAGGAGGAAGTCCCTTACAGCGTCAGCCTGTGTCGGACAGATCGCCGGACTCGGGACTGACGGCTATGAATGGGCTCTCAGGGCGCTGGTAAATCATCTGAAAAAACAAAAATAACGGGAGTGGAACATGGGAAACATGGAAATCGAAAAAATTAAGACTATCGTCGAACTTATGTCCGAGCACGACCTGAGCGAATTCAAGATTGAGTCGGACGACATGCATCTTTGCATACGCAGGGGTGTAGGCCATTCCGGAGTCATGGTCACCCACGCCCCGCAGATGA
>CAZDNQ010000583.1:0-3477 GCA_964506605.1 uncultured Victivallis sp.
CGACGCGATGCCCCAATATATATTAAGAAGAACATTTTACTCGATACTGGTAATACTGGGAGTGATGCTCCTGACATTCGTCCTGTTCAGATTCGCAGCCGGCGATCCCGCTGAAATCCTCCTGGGCAAGAATCCCACTCCCATGGAAGTGGAACAGCTCAGGAAGGATCTCGCCTCTGACAAACCGCTTTTCTGGGGGCATTGGTCGAAATCCGAAATATACAGATCGGCAAAGTTCGACCAGAAAAAGGAATATTCCGGGATCAGAAACATCGGCCCCGTCTCTTATGAGAACAGCTTCATGAGACTTAACATGGGTAAGATGGCATTCACGCGCAATTTTGACGCGAAAGGGGAAAAGATCTCAGTCAGTTTCGTATACCGCGGAAATTGCTGCATAGATGACAAGAGCTTTTCCTCTGATTCCTGGAAGAGGCAGTTTGTCGTCCTTGCGAACACGCCCGAGACACTTGTCCTTGCAGGGGGAGACTCATTTGAAATCAAGTCAGTTGAATTCTTCCGTGAACACAGCCCGGCATGGGACAGCCAGTTCCTGACATCGTTCGGCGAAATCGTGAAGTTCTCCGCAAGCTTCCCGTATATCAGCTTCCTCAATTTCGGGAAGACTCTGCTGACAAAGGAGGACATACGGCACGCCCTGTGGCGCGGCATGTGGCCGTCCTTGTTCCTCATGCTCCCGATCTTCTTCGGCGAACTTTTCCTAGGGATCGCGCTGGCGCTCGTATCAACCGCATTCCGCGGGAGATGGCTCGACCGGACAATCGTCATCCTCTCCGTCGCCGGGATGAGCGTCAGCTATCTCGTGTTCATCATCTTCGGGCAATGGTATCTCGGTTATTATTTCAACTGGTTCCCGGTATGGGGCTGGGGTTCGATCCAATATCTGGCTCTGCCGGTGATCATAGGCATACTAAGCGGACTCGGCGGCGGCGTGAGATTCTACAGGACAGTGTTCGTGGACGAGTTGAACAAGGAATATCTGAGGACGGCGGCGGCAAAGGGCTGCACACCGTTCTCCATATACTGCAAACATCTGCTGGGCAATGCGATGATTCCCATCATCACGCGGGCGACAACACTTCTGCCGTTCCTTTTCACAGGCAGCCTGCTCCTTGAAAGCTTCTTCGGGATACCGGGTCTCGGCTACGCCGGAATAAACGCCCTGATGAATTCCGATCTGCAGATGATAAAGGCGCTGGTGATCGTCACATCCTTCCTCTTCGTGATCGTCAACCTGCTGTCCGACATCGCCTACGCCTGGGCCGATCCACGGGTCAGGCTTGAGAGCCAGTGAAGTGCATGCCGGCATCAGATGAACGGGGCAAGCCTGGTTTTCCCGGACCATCTCCCAAGCATCATGCTTCCAGTTTCGAACAAAGAGGCTTGATAACGGCCTTCCAGTGAAATATCTTCTTGTTATGCCCATGCAGGAGAAACATATGAAGCTGGTAACACAGGAACATCCATTCGGCTGCGGAGTGGCATGCGTGGCGTCTCTTTGCGGGATTGGTTACAATAGTGCACTGAAGCTGTTCGGGAAACCTTCATACGCCCGGACAAGAGGGTATTATTGCAGTGAGGTTTGTTCCGCCCTTGTTAAAAAAGGCAGATATTGCGTGTTCCAGAAGTATTCCATCAGGTCTTCGGCTCTTTTAAGCCAGGCAGGGACGATTGTCTTCGTCTCTCGTTCTGAAGAATATCCTTACGGGCATTATCTTCTCAAGACATTAAGCGGATGGATGAATCCCTGGATCAACCATCCTTGCATCAAGCCGGCCAGGGCAGGTTTCCAGAGGAAGCTACCGGGCAAACCCCAATGGATAATATCTGAAGGGAGGAAAAGCCGGAGGGCCGGCGCCATGATGGACATCAGCTGATATGGTTTTTCCCTAGAGCACCCTTTCCGGACTTATCCTGCGCCCCGGGAGGAAACTCATCAGGGGGTGACCGTTCCTGTTGAGCCAGTACCGTTTCTCCAGAGCTCCGGGAAGAAGCGACTCCACATAGTTCCAGTATCCCCTGCCGTGTCCTGCCACTTTCAGATGGGCGAGTTCGTGCATGAAGACATATTCATATATTTCCTCAGGCGCCAGAATCAGCCGCCAGTTCAGTGTCACGATCTTCCTCCTATGGCAGCAGGTGCCCCAGCGCGTGCGCATGTCCTTCAATACAATTCTGGTGACTCCGAATTTATCAACAGCTCCCAGCCGGCCGGCCAGAATTCTTGCGAAGTTCGCAGACTGGGAAAGGTACCAGAGGCAGAGGCGATTCTTCAGGTTCTCGGGATTGGAATCGGAAAGCCTCATATGCAGGACGGAATTTTCCCGGTCATAGCTGACGATGTTTTCGCCGGGCGAGATCTCCAGCCTGCATTTCCGTCCGAGGAACGGGATCTCCGAACCATCCGCGATTTCGGAAGCAGGCGCCGATTCCTTGAGTTTCAGAAAATGATTCCTGATCCATTTCGCATGTTTCCCGATTATTCCATCCGCATCCCCGGCGAAGCGGGGGTGGATTGAAAGCCTGGCTCCTTTTTCGGAGATGGAGAGGCGGTATCTGCTGCGTATGGGCTTGAGGACAATCTCGACCGGGACATCGATGCCGTCTGCGGAAAGGACCTTGTTCATTTGAAATATCCGTCGAGGAACTTCCTTCTTTCAGGATGACGGAGCTTTTCGAGGGCCTTTATCTCGATCTGCCGGACGCGTTCGCGGGTCACGTTGAAATGGGCACCGAGCTCCTCGAGGGTCTTCTCCTTCTCGCCCATTAGCCCGAAACGCATCATGAGGACCTGCTGTTCGCGTTCGGAAAGCGTGCCGAGGGTCTCCTTGAGCTTCTCCTTGAGCATCTCGTATGCGACATTGACGACCGGATCGCCGCTCTCGGAATCAGCAATGAAATCCTGCAGGAAGGACTCGCCGTCGTCGCCGACCGGCGCCTGCAGCGAGAGCGTCTGGTGAGCCATCTTCTTCAACGCCCTGATGCGCTCCTTCGGCATTTCGAGGATGGCGGCAAGCTCTTCGGGAGTCGGCTCCTTGCCGTTCTTCTGGAGGAAGCGCTGCTCCTCGTGGAACATCTTGTTTATAGTGGCGACCATGTGCGCCGGTATCCTTATGACTCTTGACTGGTCGGCAATAGCCCTTGAGATCGCCTGTTTTATCCACCATGTCGCGTATGTGCTGAACCGGTGTCCGAGCGTATGGTTGAACTTGTCGACGGCCTTCATAAGCCCGATGTTGCCTTCCTGGATGAGGTCTGTAAGCGGGAGCCCCCTGCTACGGTATTTCTTCGCGATGCTCACGACCAGCCTTAGGTTGCCCTCGAGCATCTTCTTGCGGGCGAGTTCAGCCTGCTCCCGGCATCCTTTGAGCCTGACCATCTTGACCTGGAACATCTCGACGTCCATAAGGATCTTGTCCTCGACAAGCTTCTTCACTTCAAGCACCGCCTTAGACT
>CAZDNQ010000584.1:0-3475 GCA_964506605.1 uncultured Victivallis sp.
GGCCGTACCAGGAATCAGGGCTTCACTCACCGAATCGGCATGGGTGTAAACGTTGCTCCAAAGCTTTCTGTAAATAAGCCGATAGAGGATCAAGATCCGTTTTTGCCAAGGGAAGAGTTAAAATCAAATCTATATATTGACATACTTCCTGAGCCGGAAAAGCTATGATGACTGAATAACGATATTCGCGAAGAGGAATTCAATAAGGGCTCGCGTTTATGGGCCACGTATGATTGTGGCAAATAGTCTCTATATTACTTCTGCATTCGATTTCTTTGAATACGGTCCACTTTATGAACCTGATCAGATTTAAATAATTATTATTATTTTTATTGTCATCGTTGAACCCAAATGGGAAAAACTTATATATAATTAAATTACTTTCATCATAGGTGAAATTCATTGAAGATAGAGATTGTAGGTTTATATGCTATTGTATTTAGTATGATACTCATGGTAACTACCATCCAATCATTAGCATTAGATATCGACAGTTCAAATCAAAATGCTATCCTTGGAATTAATGGGAAAATATTAGATGTAGTCTCTCTTAGACCTATTGGTAACGCAGGAATAGAGCTTTCAGGCCCTAGTTCTGCATTAACTCAAACTGACCAAAATGGATATTATGCCATTGATGGCTTATCACCTGGGAGATATACATTAATTATCAGTAGCATAGATTACGTTACTCAAACATTTAGTACTAATATTTCTGATGATTCTCAAAATCTGACTTTTTGCCTCGAAAAGAAAAATGCTTCGGAGCGTCCAATAAGTAAGGCAGATGACACATATCCGGAGAAGAACTTAGGTAATATAAATTGGATTCCAATAAACTCTATAGAACCTTCTGAACCAAGTGTTATGGCAGCGACCACAATTGAGAGTAAATTTGGTTCAATTCTTATCGACTTCAATTTGTCTGGTTTGGAGAGAATTGATACCGAGAACGGCACTGTATTCAAGATTGCAGGTCAGGTATTTTCGCTTGAGCAGGGTGCCCCTATTGTGCCAGCTGTTGAAAATAGGTTTGCGCTGCCACCCAATGCAAAGATAACAAAATCCGAATTTGTGGAATATAACACTACAACATTTTACAATGTCAAGCCTTTGATTTATGTCCCATATGCAAAGACTCCTCTGGGATTAGTTCCTGTACAATATGAAGTTAAGAAATTTATCGGACCTTATCCTGGCAACTATTACAGAATTGGCAATGTTTCTGAGATGACAGATGGCAATAGTCTAGGTTCCTTAACGATTTGGCCGGTCCAACATATTGTATCCAACGAATCGGTTACCGTACTAACATCTGCTGTGATAAATGTTAGCTTTAGTTATGATGATTCGGTGCCGCCATCTGTGGCCCCCTTTGTTTCTGAATCATTGCTGAAATATGGAGAAGTGGGTTTGTTACAGAGAGGGACTAGAAAAGCAAACGAAACTAGCAAAATGGAGGCTAAATCCCCCAATGAAAAGGCATTTCTTGTAAAAGAAGATGGAATGAGTGAATATTCAATGATTTCTTTGTCATTTTGGAGGACATATGATTCAGAGAACTCAAAGAACCTTTATGGCATACTGACATATAATGAGACTGTATCGCCCATTGCTAAAGCAGAAGCAGTTCAACATTTATCCGATTATGGTGAGGTGAATGAGATAACGGACTACTCTCAAGCAAGGGATATAATCAAGAATGAATGGCAGTCTTCACCTGGTATCGTCTTATTTGGCCAGGACAGAATGATTGGTAGTACGTTATGTCCCCTTTCGTCATATATAAATTGGCCTTTAGTTGGAATACAAAGCGATAGTGATTTAGACTATTTAAAGACTTTAATGAGTTCAAACAACGCTCGAAATGTCATTGTAGGTGGGTCCCTTCCTCTCGCTGCAGAGGGCTGGTTGAAATCGGAAGCCGAAAAAGGTAATATCGTTCTAACAATGCTGAATTCCCCTGAAGATATCAACGAGTTTTTTTATATTCAAAAATTAAAATCAGGATTTTTCGATACCGTAAGCGATCCCAATGAAGCTTTATATGGGATGATAATTAATAAAGATATCCTCTCTAAGTATCCAAAAAAATCTGGCGCCAAGGTCGCCAAAAGTGATTATTATTTGGTGGTAACAACCTGGAACAACTGGAATAGATATTCTTCTGCCGCTAACCAATTGGCCACTTACAGGAGTGCGGCGCATGTTATATCTGATGCGACAGACGCAAATGAGATAAGAAATTATATAAATGCATATATATCTCCGACGTATATCGCATTAATGGGTGATGGAGATCCAGGATATGTTCCTTGCTTTTACATATCTGATCCTAATCGCAATCCTTCGTATGAACCGAGTTTGATGCCAACCGATTTCTATTACGAAGCACGGATTGGAACGACTGTAGGAACAATGCCAACTAGCTGGTCACCAAATTCTTATGTGGGTAGAGTTATCGGTAGCAGCGACTTGGAAGCACAGGAATATGTCTCTACCGTAAAGAAATACGAGACAGGAGCATTTTCTGAGACGAATTGGGTAAATTGGGCAATATTGGGATCCAATAATTGGGGTGGATCCGCTCCAGAAGGAACAATGGAAAAGGTTGCCACATGGTTAAATACTAATGGTGGCATAATATCTCCGATAAAAAGTTATGCCACAACGTCACCCAATTACAACGGGCGTCCTTTTTCTAGGGAGTATTATGTAGAAAGCGCGTGGGGGCTTGACAATACTATCCCAGGTGTAACAGTTGGATATGTCAACACCCACGGAAGTCCTGACGCGATCTATTTCCCGGCACCTTCAACAATCGGTAGTGAGACCAACTATTTGGTCTATAATGAGGTTCTTTCTCATGAAACCTTATGGAGACGCCATCCTTTCTTGCAATATACTGATGCATGTCTGACTGCAGCCTTTGCCGGAACAGAGGCTTTTCCACAACATACTGGAACTCGCCAAGCCGACCCAATTTACTGCATAGGATGTCGCTTTATCGATGGGGAGGCGATTGGATTCATTGGGGCGACTATGATTTCGTATTTAGGATCTATAGATGGGGTTGATGAGAAATTCTTTGAAAACAGAATTACCAATTGGGATGAAACTCAGGGCCAGGCTCTCGCCTATGCAAGAATGGCTTGGTGGGATAGTCAATCAAGTCCAGGCGATCTTGCTCGCAAAACCGTCTGGGAGATGATGCTTATCGGAGATCCATATGTAGATATAAGGATGTCCTCGAGCGAGGCACCAATTCAGGAAACAAGCCAAGCAGGCATCGGGGTCTATCGAAATGGCATGTGGTATCTCAACCATAATCGCGATGGTGCGACCTATACTTCTGCTTACTTTGGAGGCATGTCAGGTGATGTGCCCGTGACAGGAGATTGGGATGGCAATGGCCAGGCGGGAATTGGAGTCTATCGAAACGGCTGGTGGCACCTGAATAATAACCGTGATGGTG
>CAZDNQ010000585.1:0-3473 GCA_964506605.1 uncultured Victivallis sp.
CTCCTGCCAGGATAGCATGTGATACAAAATTGGTACAGTCCCAGTTACCTGAGATCTGTGAGAAGTCATAATAGGGAACAGAGGAGCCGCCACTGGGAGGAGGATTATAGGTGCAGTAATTCCGGGCGTAGGAAGCAATGGCCGCCTTATTGATCGTAGATTGGATGCTCGCAGCCACTGGTGTCGTTCCTGACGGTCCAGGGTGATAGCCCAAGACGAGCTGGTCGAGTCCATCATAATACGAGTTTAGATGATCTTCATACTTCTTCGCTGCATCAAGAATCTCAGAGACGGCAGGAAGTGAAGACCCTTTTCTTTCCTTATATGCCTGTTTGAGGTCCACGTTGCGACCACGCATCTGTTCATCAAACCAATCATAAGGAGCATACGCATCCAATACCTTGAATCCCCCGTTCTCACTCGTAACGATCAGGTTCAGGGTCTCCCCGCTGCCAGAGTCAAGGTTCTCCGACCCCACGTAGTTGAACCTCACCGTAAGCGCGAGAGAAACAAAGAATGTGTCAGTATCCAAAGCTTCGATGGTGAGGAGCTTCGCCTCGATCGTGTAGTTTTTCTTATCGAGGAATGCCCGTTTGGTGACCAATTGATAGGTAGTCACCTTCTCCGACAGAAACGTGCCGAATTCAGCGCTACCAACATACTGGCCCAGGTCATGGGTTGTTCCGATATCTTTGTTCTCGTAGAGATCTCTGGCAAAATCGCTTGCGTACTGTGCCAGCGTTCTTGTTTCTGCCTGTGTGTGACCGACGAAAGCAAGATTGACCAGTAAGGAAATCAAGAGACACAGAGTTATTACCCTTCCTTTCTTCATGGCTCCTCCTTTACCTCTATTAACTAAGTCGGTAAGTGGCACTGATGTTAGTCCAAATGAAGCGCACATACTTTTACGCACAATCTATCATCACTGCCGGAATTGACAAGACCCCACACGAACACATGCCAAAACGGGAACTAACCTGGCAATGAAAAAAACCGCCGGCTGGGGTGCCGGTGGGCGGATGTGCTGTTCATGGTAAAGGCTGATGTTTGTGATACGGTGTTCATTTGCCGTATAGATCGTTTTCGCTGGTTTAGGTTTTGTTAGCACAAGCATGAATCGTTCGCGAGGGTACAGCAGGTCCCAACAGTCATGTTTCGTATGCATATTTGCGCCAGCGGCGGCAAACATTGCGTGGCGGTTCGTCGAGGTATGTCCATGCCTTATCCTTTGTCCACTGCGGAATACCGTATGCGGCTTCGGCAATGCTGCCGGTTATTGCCGCGAGAGTGTCGCCACCCGACGAGACGGCGTTTCGAATCGCGTCCTCGAAATCGGTACTTTCGAGAAAGGCTACGATTGCCTGCGGCAGGGTGTCCTGACAGCTTTCGTTGAGGCGATAGGTTGGGCGAATCTCATCCAGCGTATGGGACAGGTCGTAGTCAAGATCTCTCTATCGTTTTTGTTTCAGCTTTCAGTTCGTCAATCGGCCACGGCTCACTGTAGTCGAAAGCGTGACCTTCGGCATGAACCGACACAAGAATACTCCTGCTGCCGTTGCTTGCGTGCCTTCAATTCGTTCAGGATGGTTGTGCGTTACGTCGGCAGAGCGACTTACCGTATCTCAAGCGTTTGACGGCCAGCAACCGGTTCTGCCGTAGATCCGCAGTTCATGACCCATGCACAGGGTGACGCGCGCATCGCCGATCAGTTACCCCAATTGTTATGAGGCTCACATTCATCCGAGTTCAGTCAACCGCCAAACCTGACTCCATAACCAGCGTTGGGACATAGCCATCCCCATTTCTTGCAGGCATCGATGAGGTCGTTCCTTTCGCCGTCGTTTATCAGAGCATCAGCAGTAGCGACGGTCATTGCGGTATCGTCCATGAAGAAGCAGCCGTCTCTGAACAGAGGGAAGTCTCTTGTCTTGATACTATGCCACTCGTAGACAGAGCCTGCGATGTCGCCGACTAGACCTAAGGATACAATCTATGCAGGGCGGCTGGTTTTCTCGCCGCACTTCTAGACAATAAGTGACTACACCAAACTTGCCATCTCCCGTTGTTTTCGCTTGGTTCATAGTAACGAACGGTCAGACTATGCTTGTCCTTGCCATTCCCTTTTCAAAATAGCATACTGCATGGTGTTTTCGTAATGTGGAGTTCCGTCCGGGTTATTGACGAAAGAAATGAAATCCATAAAGAGCCCCTCCCTGCGCATTCCGAGTCTTTCGCACAGATGCTGGCTGGGCAGATTATAGTCTTCGGTATAAGCATAGATGCGCCTTGCGCCCTTCTCACGAAACAGATAATCGAAAAAAGCATGAGCCGCTTCATACGCATAGCCTTTTCCATGGTAATTCTCATTCAACATCCAACATGGACTGAAGGTGTCGCGCGGCGAGCTTGCTTCATTCGGTGAACCGTGAGGATCATCGCTCTCTGGATAGGCATCTATCTCGCCAATGACCTTGCCCGTATCCTTCAGAACGATGGCGAAACAGTATTCGGTTTCACCAACTCTTCTTTTCATCTCTGCTTTGGCTTCCTCAAGCGAATTCAGCTTCATGCAAGCAAAGCAGTTCACCATTGGCTTTCTTAGGTAGTCAAATACGTCTGCTGCATCGCTCTCAAGGAAAGGACGCAGGATCAATCTCTCTGTTTCTACCACAAGCCTCATCTCCCAATTCTCAAGTATTCTATATGACTAGTTTCCATTCTCTGATGGAACAAACAGCTTGTCCCTATTCATAAGGATCATTACGATCGCCAGCACAGCCGTTGAAAATGCCGCTAACGGATAGTCGCACCAAAGGCCTGTAAGCTTAAGAGGTAGAATTTGCAATTTCAGAAACTCTCGCTTTAAAATTCTCATCATAACGAAATCATAGTAGCCATAATTATAGTAATAACCTTCTTCCTGGATTCCCTCTTTTTTGAAACCGACCTTTTCGTAAAAATCCAGTGCATAGGCATTAAATCCGACAACTCTTATGGATATCCTGTGAAAGTTCAAATATCCAAAAGCATAATCCATCAGGAGATTGATTGTTTCCGTTCCATATCCCTTTCCCTGACATGCCTTATCGGGGATTATAATCGACAGATCGGTCGTTCTCCATGCGGGGAACATCCTGAGAAGCCCCGTTTCCCCTATCACTTCATTGTCTGGTTTTCGGACAACAGCAAACCAGATGCTGTCTTTGTCATCTCTCTTTATGTTCTCTTGTATCTTTAGGGGGCTGGCAGGAATAACTTCACCGATTTTTCCTCTTGTTTCAAAATCATTGCTCCACTTGGCGAAGAAGGGAGCATCTTTGTCGGTAAACGGTCTGAGGTAAACATGATCAGATTCGAGAAACTTGAAACTATCGTTCGTCTCATCCATCATTGTGCCATCCCATTCGTGCAGGCTCCCAGGTTACGCGGCAGCTATGCAACAGATTTTAGCACGGCGCCAATAAAACGGCATC
>CAZDNQ010000586.1:0-3470 GCA_964506605.1 uncultured Victivallis sp.
GAACAGGAACAGGGACATGATCGGCGACATCAAGAAGATGCAGAGGGCGGGATTCCAGGTACAGGGCGGCTTCATTGTGGGGTTCGACAGCGACACCTCCAGCATTTTCCAGCGCCAGATTGATTTCATACAGAAAAGCGGGATCACCACTGCGATGGTAGGGATGCTCCAGGCGATTCCCGGCACCAGGCTGCATGAGAGGATGAAGAAGGAGGGGCGGCTCATCGGATTGACGACCGGAGACAATGTCGACGGCACTACGAACATCATCCCCAGCAATATGGAACCCGAGACGCTGCAGAATGGATACAAGAAGATACTTGATGAGATATATTCCCACAGGGGATATTACCAGAGAGTCAAAACCTTCCTCAGGGAATACAGGCCGCCTCCAAATCTCAAATCAAGGCTGAAGCTCTCGCATATCATGGCATTCCTGAAGTCAATCTACCTGCTTGGCATAATAAGCAACGGACGCTACTACTATTGGAAGCTTGTCATCTGGACCCAGATAAGAAAACCCAAGCTTTTCCCGCTGGCGATCACTCTGGCAATCTACGGATATCATTTCCGCAAGGTCTCGAAGCAGCATGCGACATGACAACGCCTGTCAGACAAGAGACCGCTGAAGCCCTATGACCTTGCCCTGGATTGAAATATCTTCTGCCCTATAGGCGCGCTTCTTGTACTTGGTATTTGCAGGCCTCAGTTCAATTCTGCCCTTTACCGGATAATAGCTTTTCACGGTTGTCTCGTCTCCCGCAAGCGCGACGACCACATCTCCGGGCTTTGCAGTAGAGGTCTGCCTGACTATCACGAAATCTCCGTCCAGTATCCCGAGATCCTTCATGCTGTCGCCGTTTATCCTCAGTGCGAAAAGCCTGGCGGTATCCTCCCCCTTGAACATAGATGAGTCGCAGTAGACCTCGCCCTCCTTCAACTCAGCGGAATTGAGTGGAAATCCGGCGCTGATCCTTCCAAGAAGAGGAACCGCAAGTACAAATGATGTATGCCGGAACTTCTTCCTCCTGCCGAAAAGCGAAATGCTCCTGGCCTTTGAAGACCTGGTGATAAAACCCTTCCTCTTAAGTGACTCCAAGTGGGCGAACACCGTCGAGGTCTTGATCCTGAAATAATCAGCTATTTCATAGACTGTCGGCGACATCCCCTCAGTATCCAGAAACTTCTCGATGAAATCCAGCATCCCCCTCTGCTTTTCGGTCAGTCCTCTCATTGGTCCTCCGGAATTTATATTCAGTATTGCTATTATATGTTAGCATTATATGAAGTCGTGTCAATCGGGCAATCCTAAACTTAATGATTTATTTTGCAGCATTTTTGACAATAGGACTGATTGAGGCTTGCAATTGCCGGGATAATTTTGTAATATATGGATGAGGGACGCAGGGTCAACCTCTGAACAAATAAGTTACGGAGCTGCAAAGCTTCAATTTTACAAGTAGCGGAGTCATTCCCTGCCCCCTCGCTTCAAAGCCGTTCATGACGCTATAAGCCAATTCAACCATTATTGCTCCGCAGACTTGTATCTTGCACATCAAGATAATATTTTCCTCAATTATATCAAAAACATAAGGATCTGGCGACGAAGATCTTCAAGAACAGCGTAGATGGCGGCAATCACGAATTCAATGCCGCTGCAGCCTGCTTCATCAAACCTTGAAACGGAAGTTCAACAATAAACAGCTCTTTTCAACGTTATCTGCAGTATACCGGGGTTTCAAAACCGGAAGGAGCCATTTTGAATGAAAAATAATTATTCGATCTACATGATGTCCGCAATAGCCGTCCTGGTTTTTGCATGCGCCATCCTCGGCTACTCGTCAATGTCAAACAAGTCCAGAGCTTTGACGGCAGAATCGGAACTTTCCAAGCTGCAAAAGGAACTTGAGAAGCTTCTGGAGGCCAAAAATGTTCCGAAGACGGCAAAGCAGAAACCGCCGTCACAGCCTGCACCGACATTCACCAGCTTCCCAGCCCCACAGGCTCCGCCGGCTGAAAACAGGGATGAGAATTCCGGCCAGCAGGACAGGCAGGACCGTGGCAGGGCCGCAATGGAAAAACTCAAGGAAACCGATCCTGAGCGCTATGCTGCCATGGTCGAGCGCATGAACAATTTTACAAAGCAGATGCATGAGAACTCCGCAAAGCAGGTGGATTTCATGAAGAAGCTGGACACAAAATCAATGACTCCTGAGCAGTTGGACAACCATAACAAGCTCCAGCCCCTAGTAGCCAGGAACAACCAGCTGCTCTATGAGCTGACTCAGAATCCGGAAGGTGATAATGCATCCAACATCCGCCGAGAGATGTTCGACAATTCCAGGCAGATGAGGGATCTGCTTGATACTGAACGCAGCGTCGCCCTCCAGCAGTTTGCAACCCAGCTCGGTTACCGCAGCGACCAGACCGCACAGTTCGAGGAATATATCAAATATGTCTATGATATGACTTCCTCAAATCCTTTCAGGGGCGGCGGGAACAGAGGCCCTCAAGGTCAGGGCCAGGGACAGCCCAACAGATAGGAAACATGATTTTACCTGTCTGATTCCACGTCAATGACTTCACTGGATGAGGCGACAAGCCCGGATGGCAGATTTTTTGTGGCCTTTGCACCAAGCTCCCTGAGCTTTTCAGCCCTGGATATGATATTGCCCCTGCCCTCTGACAGCTTGCCTTTCGCCTCGTCATAGGTCTTGTGGAGGGAATCGATCCTGGTGCCGATATCATCGAGGTCGGCGACGAATCCTGTCAGCTTGTCATACAGGCGACCAGCTTCCTCGGCTATCCTCAGCGCATTCTGGTTCTGGCGTTCATACCTCCATACAGTGAAGACGATCTTCAGCGCGGCGACAAGAGTCATCGGGGTCACTATTATTATGTTCTTCTCGAATGCCTCTGTGAACAGGGTCTTGTCATATTGGAGCGCAACGGCGCAGGAATGTTCGATCGGTATGAACATCATCACGAATTCCGGACTCTGGATCCCTTTAAGATCCTGGTAGTTCTTGTCGTTCAATTCCTTGATGTGTTTCCTTACGGAAGCGGCATGTTCGGAGAGCCTCGCCTCCTTCTCCTTGTCGTCCGACGCTGAACAGTAGAGCTCATATGCGGTAAGCGAAACCTTTGAATCAATCACAAGATGCTTGTTCTGCGGGAGATGGATTACCGCGTCCGGGCGGAGCCTGTTGCCCGACTCGGACGTCAGGCTTTCCTGCACCTCGAACTCCTGCCCTTTTTTCAATCCGGAATCCTCAAGCAGCCTCTCAAGCACCAGCTCACCCCAGTTGCCTTGTACTTTTGAATCGCCTTTAAGCGCCCTGGTCAGATTTGTGGCGGCCTCGCTCATCTGATCGTTGCGGACACAGAGTTTCTCTATTTCACCCTTGAGGGCATGCCTTTCCTTAGCCTCCTGACCATAGGAATCGGAGACCTTCTTCTCGAAGTCCTTT
>CAZDNQ010000587.1:0-3467 GCA_964506605.1 uncultured Victivallis sp.
GAGATGCCTCTTGCCGCGATCTGCCTCCTCTTTCCGGCGGAGAGTTCACCATAGGAGATATCGAGGGAGCCGTTTACATTTCCATATGCCTTCGCTTCAATCTTTGAAACAAGGAACGCGTCCACTTCGTCATATCCGTTGCCGTCGTTCTTGTAGAGTGAGAAGGCGACGTCCATCACCGGCAATTTTGTAATAGATGAAGTTGGAACCGCCATGTTGAAATCGCGGTAGGGGAACTTTGCAATTTTTGCGAACTTCGCATTTTCAGACAGGAAGCCAGCCGCGCTTTCCTGCGCCAGCACGTGAATCGCGCTGCCGGGGAACTTCTTCTTCAGCAGTTCAAGCGCCTCCAGCGTGCTCTTCAGGTCGGCAGAGCGCAGCAGTAGGACATTTTCAATTTTTCTTTTCATGGTTTAGAATCCGAAATCCTGGGTTGTACACCTGTATCCGAACGTCTTCCCGAACTTGCGTGTGTCGATAGAGGCCTTTGCGGCCGCGCCATGCGGCACCTTGACTATCTTAGAACGGGCATTTCCTCTTGCCGATATGATCTTCTTCGCAAGCTCCATATAAGAGATGTTGCTGGAGCATCCAAGATTATATGTGCCGGAGACAGGTTTTGCAAGCACGGCCCCGACGGCTCCACACAGATCCCGGACATGCAGGAAATTACTGATCCGTCTCCCGCCGCCATAGACGGTGATCGTGTTCTTTTCGGCAAGCTCCTTGCGGAACGCCCCGACGAGCCTGTCATCCTGCATTCCCGGACCGTAGACCTGGCAGAGCCTGAGATTCACCACTTCCGCCTTGCCGGCCAGGAAAAAGCTGAACAGCATTTCTGAGTTGAACTTGGAGATTCCATACAGGCACTCGGTGTTCCGGGACATGTTGATCTCCGACTCCTCCCCGAAAACTCCGTCCCTCACAGGATATACCGCCAGGCTTGACAGGTTTACAAGCGTTTCGAAATCCATCGCATCAAGCAGACGGATTGTGTTCTCGGTCAAGAGATTGATCTTCCTGAAATACTCGAAGCTCCTGCGGTCGTCCTTGCCGCAGAGGAGGAATGCCGTATGTATTACAGCGGAAAAATGCTTCTTCTTGAGCTTTCCGGCAATGCGGTCCACCGACTTAGGATCAAGCAAGTCGAGGTGGAAATAGTTTTCGGAGGCGTTTGCAGGCTTCTTCACGCAGTCCGCGCAGAAGACCTCATATCTCCCCTTCAGGGATTCACAGAGGTTCCTTCCGATGAAACCAAGGCTTCCCGTGACCAGTATCTTCTTCTTCAATTGATTTCCTCCACGAACATGTCCTCCTGATACCTGAGCACCTTGCCGTATTTAAGTTCGATCTCCGGCGCCTTCATCCCGAGTATGTGCTTTACCATGTATTCCGACTCGTTGATGCCGAAATACGGGCGCATGGAGGTCGTACCGGAGAAGCGCGCATTGATCTCGAAAAGCTTCGGCTGTCCTGCGGAGTCGACACGGAGCTGGAAATTGCACGGGCCATAAGGCTTGAGCGCACGGGCGATGGACTCGACATATGGGCGGATGCCGGACGGAGCCGACTTCGAGTGGTAGGCTGAATTCGTATTGCCGAATTTCAGGTACCTCTTCAGGCAGATGAAGGTCTTGACTTCGTCGTCAAGATAGATGACCCCGCATGTGTATTCATCGTCCTTTGTACCAATGTTCTCCTGTAAAACCGGATTCTTAAGCTCGGGAAGCTTCTTCATCAGCTCATCCTTCGAACCTACGACCGACACGCCCTTGCTGCCGGTACCGGATCGCGGCTTGATGATCGCAGGATAGGCGACATTGTCGATCTCGCCGGGAAGCCATGTGCGGGGGCAGGGAAGCCCCTTGTCCTTGAGGAACCTGTATGTCTCATATTTGTCCTCGGCAATCCTTATCACTTCAGGAGAGCTTACAATCACCTCGCAGCCGGTCTCCTTCCTTATCCGGTCCCGGTTCTCCGCCATCATCTCAAGCTCGAATCCGATGGCGACAAAGAGGATTTTAATGTCCTCTTCCCTGATTAAGGAGACCAGTTTCCCTACATAGTCCTCGCGTGTGACGCCCTTCCTGAGGATGTCCGGCATAATATAGGTCTTGTCGGCCCAGAACGAGGCGACCATGTTCTCGAAGTATTCAAATGCGACGATCTTCAGGCTGCCGGACAGATCTGACTTCCTGAGTGACTTGATTATGCCATGCCCGACAATGGAGTCGGCCGCGCTTATTCCGATGCAGGTCTTCCTCATAGCAGTTCCACCGCCATTTTCATGCAGGAGCCGATCTCCGAGGCCTTGTGCGCATCGGAGCCGAAAGTGACAAACGGATTGTGTTTCAAAAGCATTTTCCTGATCTCCTTGACGTATCTGCAATGGTATCTAGAATTGAATTCAAATGCCGTCCCATGCTTTGCGCATGCGCAGATTATCCTCTCCAGTCTCCCCATGTCGAAACTGCCGTGGTTGGCTATGGACATTCCGCCTGCATGCCCGAGGATGTCGGCCTTGCCACCCTTGGCGATGGCAAGCGAAAATTTAAGTTCGATGTCCTGGAACTCGTCAGTCGGAATATTTTTCGGATGCACGATCTTCCCTTTCAATGGGACACTGTGCACGCTGCCTATGATAAGATGCCTGCTCCGTCTGCAGTATGATGGAAGATCCAACTCCCCCTTGAGATTGACGACCTTCGCCTCGAAACCGGCTATGATCTCCAGTCCCGACTCCTTCGAAACCTTCTTGATTTCCCTGTCATAGTCCTCGCAGTAGTCGGAGCCTTTCCTCACATGGTCCGTCAGCGCGATTGCCGACAGGTGCAGTTTCTTTGCGATCTTCGCAATTTCCCTGACTGTCTGCTCGCCGTCGGTCCACTTGGAATGGATGTGCAGGTCGGCCTTGAGATCATCCGCTGACACGTTCCTGAATTTCTTGATCAGAGAAGTCTTCATTTTGAGAACATTGACAAGCTGAAGATGTCTTCCTTCTTGAGATTGACGCGGAGCATCTTCCCGAGAACCTTGTCCATCATTGACGGAGGAAGTCCGGTGCCCGGTCGTTTGGCGGAGATGTGTTTCATTTGAATGACGGTGCCCGAAGGAATGTCGCAGGCGGCCATAAGGCTCCTGCGCATGTGCTTTGCGTTGTCGAGTTCGGCCTTTTGCACTGTCTTCTTCCCAGTCCCGAGGGCGGCCTCGACCTGCCTTATTCCTTTCACCATTTCTGCGAGTTCCGCAGGCTCTATCGACGCCGGATGATCGACGCCGGGAAGGTTCCTGCTGACTGTGAAATGCTTTTCAATTATCTTCGCGCCCATCGCGGCGGCCGCTATCGGGATGTAGATGCCTTCGCTGTGGTCCGAAAGGCCGACGGGGCATTTGAACTCCTTCTCGAGCGTCTCCATCGCCTTCAGGTTTATGTCGCCGTAGGGCGTAGGATACTGCGAAGTACACTG
>CAZDNQ010000588.1:0-3465 GCA_964506605.1 uncultured Victivallis sp.
GCCTGTCTGCGCGAGGAGCGTGAGAAGGGCGACCTGGCGGATGTACGTGGATTTTCCGGCCATGTTCGGACCGGTGATGATCATTATCCTGTTGCCGTCCCCGTCGAGGACAGTGTCGTTCGGCACGAACCTCTCCTCCTTCATCGTGGCGTCAAGCACCGGATGGCGCCCTGCGATTATCTCAAGGGTCTCGTCCTCCAGGATCTGCGGCCTGCAGTAGTTGTATTTCCTGGCGCATTCCGCGAAGCTCGCAATCACGTCGAGCGTAGCAAGCGAGGAGGCCGTCTCGAGGATCTGCGAGGTTGACAGCATCGCCTTTTCCCTCAGTTTCTGGAATATCTCGTACTCAAGCGCCTTGGACTTCTCCTCGGCGCCCAGGATCTTGCTCTCCATCTCCTTCAGTTCCGGAGTGATGAAACGTTCGCCGTTCACGAGCGTCTGCTTGCGGATGTAGTCGGACGGCGCATTTTCCGCATTGCTCTTGCTAAGCTCGATATAATATCCGAAAACGTTGTTGAACCTTATCTTCAATGACTTTATCCCGGTGCGGTTCTGTTCCTTCGCCTGGAGTTCGGCAATCCAGTTCTTGCCTTCAGTAGCGGCCTTGCGGAACTCATCGAGCTCGGTATTGCAGCCCGTACGGATTATCCCGCCCTCGTTCAGGACTGCAGGCGGCTCATCGGCTATGGTGCTGCCGATCTCGGCCGCAAGTTCAGGAAGCTCATGGAGTTTTCCGCGGAGCTCGCAGATCAGCGGAATGTCGAATCCTCTGATCAGGTTCTTTATGTCCGGAATCGATTCGAGGCTCTTTGACAGGGCGATCATGTCGCGCGCATTCGCGCTCCCGATGTTCAGCCTTGCGATGATGCGTTCAAGGTCCCTTACGGAATTGATTATCTCCATGAGTTCGGCGAGCGTCACGGGATCATCCTTGAACGCGGACACCGAATCCAGCCTTGCGATGATCGCATCCTTGCTGTTCAGAGGCCTTACAAGCCATTCCCTCAGCATCCGGCTTCCCATCGGAGTCGCTGTATGGTCCAGGACATGGAGAAGCGTCGCCTCCTTGGCTCCGCCCTGCATCGGATCGACCAGCTCAAGATTGCGCTGTGATATTGAATCAAGCACCATGTACTGGTTGCTGTCATAAGTCTTTAGGAAGCGGATGTGCCCGGCGTCATGCCGCAGGTTCTCCTTCGCGTAATGGAGGACTGCACCGGCAGCAGAGACGCCAGCCTTCATCGCCCTGCATCCGAACCCGTCGAGTGAGGCGACCTTGAAATGCCTCTTCAGGAGCTCGTCCGCCGTGTCCGGCGCGAAAACCCAGTCGTCGAGTGGAGTCCACATTATGTTTCCGGAGACACGTGGCTGGGAGTTCTTCTCCTTCCACTCAGTGTCGAGTGATGTGGGGAGAAGGCATTCGGAGGCGCGGAGGCGCTGGAGTTCGGTTTCAAGTTCTTCCGGCTTGGCAAACTCGGTCGTCCTGAAGTCGCCTGTGCTGATGTCGAGGGATGCAAGCCCGTATATGCCCTTTATGAATGACAGAGCCGCCAGGAAGTTGTTCTTCTCAGGGGAGAGTATGCAGGCGTCGGTCACCGTCCCTGGTGTGATCACCCTGGTGATCTTGCGCTTGACTATCCCCTTTGCAAAGCGCGGATCCTCCATCTGTTCGGCAATCGCCACCTTTACGCCGGCCTCGAGCAGGCGCGGCAGATAGTTCTCGACGGCGTGGTATGGTATGCCGCACATCGGTATATCTGTGCGCTTTGTGAGCACGACATCCAATATCGGCGCCGCGAACTTCGCATCCTCGAAGAACATCTCATAGAAGTCCCCGAGCCTGAACAGCAGGATGACATCCTTAGGCAGTTCGGCCTTCATCTCGCGGTACTGCCGCATCATCGGTGTAAGATTGTCGCTCATAAGTGGATATTCTAACCACAAAGACACGAAGGCACAAAGTTAAATCGGATATATTTTAACAATTTCTGGAGTTACTTCAGTTCGGCGGAATCGGCCCTGCGGAAGCCGGTGACCTTGATGGTGGAATCTTTCATGACCTCGACGATGGCATAGGAATTGTTTTCCGGGCCTGATTTCTCTATCATCGCCTTGAGCGTGTAGTAGTGGATTCCGTCGATCTTCTTCAGTCCTCCCTTGTGGTCATGACCGTTGAAGACAGCCAGGACTTTTCCTGAATCTGAAAGGATCCTGCGTATCTCAGATGAGTTTTTTGCACATTCGGCGGAGTTGTCGTCGTCCAGGCGCTGGTGTATGAAGACGACCGACTTGCCATTATGGTCGGACAGGGTCTTCTTCAGCCATTCAAGCTCATCTCCAGGAACATTTGCGTCCTTCCAGTCGAAGTTCCCGTGGTCGTAGGGAGCGCCGTCCTTCTTGAAATTGGCGTCCAGGACGATGAACTGGACATCCTTTGCGATGAAAGAATAATATGTCTTGTCCTTTGCAATACCGGTGTTTTCCACGTTCTCCATGAACGTCTTCTTTGAGATGCTGTCCTCGTCATGATTGCCAAGCACATGGTATCTCGGACCTGCGAACTTCGCAAATTCCGCCTCGATTGATTTGAGGAAGGAGACTGTTTTGTCCTCTGAGACAGGCTTGCCCTGGTCCTTGAAATCACCGAGTTCGACAAGGAAATCGACCTTTTCATCGTTCATTTTTCCGACGCATTCGGCCATCTTTCCGATTGACTCGCGGTAGAAGCGGGATCCGTTGGGATCAGTGTCGGCGTAATGCGGATCCGTCACAATCCCGAAACGGAGGTTCTTGTCAACGGTCTCCTGCGCATATGACTGAAGTCCGTAAAGCAAGGTGATGAAGAGAAGGATTTTGAAGAGGGAGTATTTCATCTGTTCCCCGGTCTTTTCAGCAACTGTCCACTGACGACTATCGACTGGCGGCTTATTTTATTTCGGCACGACCTGGTTCAACAGGTCTTCAAGGTTTTTGTTTTCATCGCCTGGTTGGGCTGGACCGTCGGCCTTTGGAGCCGCAGGCTTCTGCTTGTAGCCCCATTCGAGAAGCTTGGCGACGAAGGCGTCACGCCCTTTGCGGTCTGGGAATCCGGTCACGCATGCAGCCATCTTCCTTCCGCCGCGGTCGCAGGTCACAGTTATGCAGAATCCGGAACGTTTTATGTAGCCGGTCTTCATGCCGTTGACTCCTGAGACTACGCCAAGGAGGTGGTTGTGGGTGAAAAGAGTGAAAGGCTTGGCGGTGTTCTCGCGGATGCTGGCGGCCTTGGTCCTTGCGAATTCCGCAGCCTTCGGTATTTCCAGCAGCCTCTCAGCCAGCATTGAACAGCCTTCCGCGCTGCAGTAGTTGTCATCATCGGCAAGATCTCCGGGGAGACCATGCGGATTGTTGAACTTTGCACCGGGAAGCTTTAGTTCCTTGGCCCTGGCATTCATCTTCTCCACGAACGCATTTACATCGCCGTTG
>CAZDNQ010000589.1:0-3454 GCA_964506605.1 uncultured Victivallis sp.
AGGACCGAAAGGGGGCGGCATGTCTCGTTTTCAAGCCCGATCAGGGGCAGGAAAAGAAAGTATTGCCAGGACGATCATCTTGGATTCTGCAAGGCGGAACTCGGCAGGCTTGAGAAAAGACTCCTGGGCAGGCTCTCCGGTGGCAATGCCGACAAATTCGATGTGAGGTTCCACTCGGTCAGGAACAGGGAGAATATGGTGCCAGCCATCTCGGGGGCGATAGACAACCGGCATCTGATGCGGTATCAGAAACTCAAAATGAAATATGAAAAACTTCTGAGGCTCCAGGATGGACTGCCGTCCAGGAGGCCCTTCATTTCAAATCCGCTGCTTTTCCGGATGGGAGTACCAAGGATTCTGCGGGACATAAACACGCTCCTGGTCAGGATTAATTCCCAGAAAAGACGGCTGAAGACCAGGAAATTTCTTGAACTAAAAAGAGAATACCTGAATGAGCTGAAAGTATACCGCGTTTATGAAAGGATAAGTAAACTGCCGCCTTCAATCAGATACAGCCATGCAAATATGCTCAGGCATTTCCGGTCTTCAGGTAATTCCACAGGTCTGGACGATTCTGTTTTGACAAAAATAGTGAAAGGAACATTTAAAAATGCTCAGGCAGCAGGGAGATGGAAGAATCACGGGGCTCACGGACTCGGGGAAGTTCACGGAATATGGTGAAACCTTTATTTTCAGACCGAAAGACATAGACGGGATCTACCTTGAGCCGTCCGGGCAATCCGGGGACAGAGCAATCACCGTGTTTTTCGGAGGGTATATGTGTTCCATCCCAGACAACGACGGGAATCTTTATAAGTTCCTCAGGGGGCTTCTGATTGACAGGAGTTCCACAGAAAAGCTGAACTTCCACAATAATCCCGAAATAAAACCGTGATATGGGAATGCTAAGAATCATGCTTTCCAGCTCCCTGATTGTTCTGGCTTTTGCAGTTGCCGGAATTTCCATTTATTTGTCAACGGGACTGATGCTTTTGGGACTTTTCTTCTTTTTTTACTGGCGGAGGAAAGGAAAACCTGCGGAAACTGCTCCTGTCTACGGGATAATAGTCAAACTCGGCAAGTTCACATGGGACATGAATGACTTCTGCCGGGGATGGTCCATAACCGGAAGAACCGGCTCAGGAAAGACGGTCGGGGCGATAAAGACTTTGATGCACCAGGTATTCAAGAACTGTCCGGACTGGGGAGGAATTGCTGTTGATGAGAAAGGATCGTTTCATGAGATTGTATCGGAGATTGCCGGAAAATACGGTGCCGGGAACAGGATTTCCTGCTTCCAGGTCAGGCCTGATGATGCGCCGGCTGACTGGCAGCCGAAGGCGAAATTCAACCTGCTGGGCTATCCCGGGATACCCTGGAGCACATATGCCAAGATAATTGTAGATACGGCTTCAAGCCTCGGACAGTCCGGAGACAAGGGGTTTTTCAGGACACAGGCCCAGATCCATATGGAAAAAGCCATGGAGCTTCTTGAAGTCATGCAGTATCCGGTAACTCTTGAGAACGTCTACGACCTCCTTACCAACAAGCAGAATCTTGCGGATGCTGTAAGGGCTCTTGGCGAAGAGCTCGACGGCATGTTGATGGAATATGTCAACAACCATCCCGAACTCAGGATGAAACTCATGCTCATGAGACATTTTGGCGACAAGTATCTGAACCAGCCGCCAGACCAGCTTGGCGGAGTGATCTCGACAATCTTCAACTATCTGCAGTATTTCACCAATCCCGACATTGCGGAAATATTCTGCTGCGAGGACGAGTCCGTTGACTTCAGAGAGATGGACCAGGGAAGGATATTTGTTGTCTCCATGCCCCAGAAATACCAGGTCGAACGCAGATATGTGAACACATTCATGAAGCTTCTGTTCTACGTCCATTGCCTGAGGCGCTTCGACATGAGCCCTGAATACAGGAAGAACGCAAACCTGCTTATCTTCTGGGCCGACGAGGCCCAGGGCATTGTTACGGCGGCGGATGACGGGTTCGCCGACTACAAGGTTGTCGACAAAATACGCGAGGCGCGCGGGACGGTAATCTTTGCCGCCCAGAGCACGACAAGCTATTATCCGGTTCTTGATGAAAAGAAAACCGAGGTGCTGCTCCTGAATCTCAGCAACCAGGTTTATTTTACGCTTGCCGATCCGAAGGCGGCTAAGCTTGCCGCCGACATAATCGGTAAGCATGAATACTGGAAGAGGAGCTATGGATATTCCGGAGGAAGGGGGAATTCCAGTTACCAGAAGGTTGAAGAGCATAGAATCAAGGAACACGAGCTCATGGCGATGAAGAAGTTTGAGTGCGTAGTCCGCCACTGCGAGAAAGGTTTTGACAGGACAGTCATAAAACCGGTTTTCTGATTTCGGCAATCCAATGGAACAGGAATTACTAGAAGAACATGATCCCTAGAGCTGGCCTCCCCCTGCCGGAGCACACGCATATTTCTGAGGTCGGGGAGTTCATCATTTATCCCATATGGTTGTTCCACAAGCAGAAGTGCATAGCATCATCGGTTATATATGTCATTTATCGGCGGAGGCAGGCTTATCGGGCTGCTTGGATTCGAGCTGTTTCATGGTCAGGGAGTTTGTGACTGCAAATCCGGTGTCAGCAAGAGAATCTATGAAGAACTCAGAGACGCAGCATTTCATGTGATGGTTGGTATAAGACGTGAAATAATAGAATCGTTAAAGAATGAGTCCTTCAAGAGTAGACCCGCAGTAGTGTAATGTTTCGCCGTGACGCTGCCGTATTTGACGTATAATAATAATAAGTTCGGTACAAAGATTGCTTCAGTCAAGTATAATCCCGATTAGTACTTTCCAACAGGAAGATCTGCTGGCAAAGACCTGGTCTATCTCCTCCTGACTTCTTATATCCGCCAAGGCATCAGCTATGGAACCATGGTAGTTGAGCCTGTGCAGCGGAGCCAGCTTCTCCTGATCAAGTTCGTTCACACTCGCAGTCACATAGTGCAACAGCAAGAAGCCTAGGAACGCCTGCCGCTTCTCATGGCTTCAACAAGGCTCCGCCGGAGACTTCCTTTTCAATCGACCTATCATCTGTGTCATGGTCCATGACTACGCTCCTATTTGATTGGATTATTACTCCTGGGCAAAGGAAAAACAAGAGGAGTTTTATGAGGAGTGAATCAAATTGTAGAAAATCATGGAATGCACTTCTGCCTGATTTCGGGCAAAGGTCTGAAACAGTGGACGTGAAAACTGGCCTACGGCAGCCGGTTTTGCCAGATATCCGGACGTTCCGGACGGTCTTTCCAATATTGCACATGAGTTGAAACTGTTCCTTTACCGCCCGGTGAAACAAATGCCTGCGAACATTATGTGAGTCCAGACCAGGCGTCAGGACCGTCCGAAATATGAACATTTGTTCAGGTTTTGCGGGAACTTTCACCCAAAGTTGGGCGGAAGTC
>CAZDNQ010000590.1:0-3447 GCA_964506605.1 uncultured Victivallis sp.
GGAGAAGACGATTCCGGAATGAGGCTCTCCGAATCCGCCCGGAAGAAGTTCAACGTGGCAATGAAGTTATCCGCATGCCTGGTCGCAGTCCTCACGCTATGGATAGGCGCGAGCCGTCTCAACAGCGAATACTACCAGTGGGAGCTGATACAGCTCTGCGAGCCTGCAATGTCGTCACAGGAGAAATTCCGGACTGCGACACCGATGCAGGTGGACATGGCCCTCAAGGATGCGGCCAGGAAAATGCCCTACTCCCCGTTCCCCTGGGCCACTGCCGGCAACTACGCGCAGTCGGTCGGCAACTGGATGATGGTGGAATCCTTCTACCAGAAGGCGGTCGAACTGTCACCGGAGCGTGCAAGCTTCTATAATCGTCTTGCAATGGCGCAGATGATGCTGGGCAAGAACAAGGCGGCCCTTGAAAACGCCGAGAAGGCGGCCAGACTGTTCCCGAACAGCACTGAGTACAAAAGCCTCCTAGACAAGCTTTCAGATGGAACCGGAAAAGGGAAATGAACCATGGCATGACCGTCTTGGACGAAGTATATTTACAAAACAAGATTTAAATCAATGAACAACTCAAACAGAAACCTATATATCCTGCTATCGGTGATTCTTTCGCTGATTGTGCACGTCTCCCTATTCATGCTCTCCAGGAACCTTTCAGTCCCGAGCATGATCTCCGACCTGGTCCAGAAACCAAGCAAGCACCTGAATCTCGGGACGGTGTCGGTCAAACCGGAAGACGACCTCTCCTCGGCCAAGCTGAAACCCACCCACGAGCCAGTCGTCCTTCCTCCAAAACTTGCATCGCAGAACTTCCCCGGCTCCAGGTCGGGCGCCGCTCCTGACCGCACAGTTACGGGCCAGAAGGCCGTGGACTCCATCAAGATTCCAAAGGCGCCTTCGCCTGAGACCCTTCAGAAGATAGTCGCAATCGACGGCGACAAGCTGAATCCCGCCCGTCTCGGCTACAACCGTCTTATAGTACCAAACCTGCCAAGAGGCGATCTGCCTTCTGAAGGTGGCGGCGGCAATGGCGGAGGGCAGATCGAACTGAAGCTACGCGTCCCCGCATTGCGTCCGCAGATGCCGGACTCGCGCCTCCTGCCTAAAGAGGATCTGGCGGTCATCGACACCCTCTTGGACGTGAACCTCTACAAATACATGGAAGCGGACGGCAGCGGTTATTTCAGGGTCGACATCTCCCCTGGAAGGAAGGCTAATTCCCTGAAAGCTTTTGAAAAGGACATCGTCTTCTGCGTCGACACTTCCGGCAGCATTTCAAAGGAGAGGCTGGCGGAATTCTGCGAAGGTGTAAGAAAGGCGATCACCCTGCTAGGTCCGGGCGACAGGTTCGAGATAATTTCGTTCAAGCACAGGGCCTTCCCCCTTTTCGGTTCACTGAAAAACCCCTCGGCGGACAGCATAAGACAGGCGGAAAACTTCCTCAAGGAACTGCAGCGTTCCGGATCCACAAATATCTATTCCGCGCTTGAACCGTTCACTGGCGGCAAGTTCAAGACCGAGAACCGCCCGCTGATACTTTTCCTCGCCTCGGATGGCAATGTCAACACCGGCGAAGTGTCGGACAGCCGTTCGCTGATCAACGAGATCTCAAACCGCAACCAGAACAACGTCAGCATATACACATTCAGTTCGGGAAGGGACCGCAACCCGTTCCTGCTCGATCTTCTCGCCTATAGGAACCGCGGTGAAAGCTTCTCCCCCGGCGAGAACGCCCGCAACGAGGTCGCCCTCGGAAAGTTCATCGGGGAAGTCTCAGGGATCAACGTCATGGATCTCGACTACCAGGTCTCCAGCGGGCTGTCCGACGAGACATTCCCCAAGAAGCTCCCGCATCTATACTCGAAGCATATGGTCTCCATCTATGGCCGGTTTCCGGCGAACACCAGGGAGATCGGGCTGAGGATAACCGGCGTGGACAGCCAGGGAGCCCGCCAGGAGCTCGTGTTCGCGGGTGATCTGGACAACGCCCCGCATGCCGATGAAACCCTACCCAGGAAATGGGCCGAACAGCTCATATACCACCTCTACAGCAAGCTGACCGCCGAATACGATGACAGCCTGAAGATGGAAATCTACAGGACCGCCGCAAAATACGGCCTCGATGTGCCATACCTCGACAGATATCTGATGAAAACCCAGATGTCGGACAAGGCCGAGCTTGACTTCAAGAAGAACAGCTTGGAGTTCTGAACCTGTCCGCGACATTTCCTCAGACAAAGCCTATGAGCCACTGAGAAAGGAATTATTTATCGCGGCAGCGGAATGAAATGAAGATACCGCTTTTCTCCTGCGAAGCGATGCTTCCCATTGAACAGCCTTCGCCTTTCAAATCCCTATGCCATATTTCGCAGCAATTTCCGGGTGTCTTCTGAAAAATCCCATTGAACGCTCGGTAATCTTGTCATCGCCTGAAGTCTTCAGTATGAACAGCCTGGCCCTAGCGGAATCGTCAAGCCTGGAGTTTAATTCATAAGCGTCGGCGATGAAATCAAGAATTGCGGGTTTTATGTAGTATCTGTTGATATCAGGTTCTATGAATGGAGGTAGGAGGAGGCCTGCAAGCCTCACCTGGCGCCCTATCTGCCTCATATCAATGCAGTGGTGCATCGCCAGGAGAAGCTCTTCGAATTTCTTCTTTCTCGCATATCCTTCTAGTTCTTCACGGGAAATTTTTATAGTCCCCATCCTGCAGAACACTTCAAATCCGGGGCAATCAAACTTGAAAAACGAAGGGAATACAACCGAAGGAGGATCAATCATTGCGGCAGGCACATATCCATAGCCCTGGAGACGCATTTTCCCTGTTTCTTCGCGTCCCTGGATGCACACTATGATGTCAGGCTCCAGCATAGCAATGAAAAGCGGTGTCAGTTCAACGGCCTTCTGGTTTCCCGTGAGGAAACCGAACACAGGCATTGTGTCATTCACCAATACGCGTTTCTTGATCAGCTTCCCGCTTCCGCTATCAAATCCGAGTGATACATCCCGTTCTCCTGCTGCTCCTGAAAGTGCAATCATTGCCGATGAAGATTTTGACTGTATGAGCTCATCAACAGCATCTTTGAGCCTAGACCTGGAATCATTCCCCATGGAGAGGATGAACTGACAGGCGACAAGGGAAAAATAGACCATCACCGCAACGAGAAGCGCCAGAAACCGCCTGTGCCTACAAATAACATATTCGGTTAAAAATCCGCATAGGCAGCATATTGCCGGCAGAAGCGGAAGATAATATCTTGGAAAAGAAAAACGTACTATCTGCAGGTAGAAAAGCTCAAGCGACAGGAAAGCCAGGCCTATGAAGAGCAGAAGGGGAAGAATCCTCCGGAAATCTACAATATCGTTGCGCTTATATGCCATTACCAGAACCGACACTCCAGAAATACCGATTATGCAGATGGCCAGGTCTGCACAGGC
>CAZDNQ010000591.1:0-3436 GCA_964506605.1 uncultured Victivallis sp.
CTTCGGGAAACAAGGCGAAGTAGGTCATATCGAAATAGCCCTGGTACAGCCCAGATACCCCGTTTTCACCTTGCTGACTGGCGAACACCGTCCGCAGGCGAGACATGTACGAAATCAAGCCTTTGTAGGCTCGTTGTATGGCCCCTTCGCTCAAGCGTTTCCGTAGTTCTCGGATGTCCGCATCAATCGTTCCCATCATTTCCCCTTCTGTTGCCTTAACAAACGTTTGAACTTTAATCCGATACTGGCGCAATTCGCGCGCCAATGCCTTAGCAGGTCGGTTCGGTCACCGTCAACCACCTGCGCCTGCGGATCGGCTGGCTGACTATCCTGCTGCTCATGGTGGGGCTACGCATTCCCTTCGTCCCGCCGGACGCCATCTGCGGAAGGCATATCCGCATCGCCACGAGCATCGTGGTCTCTTTCGCGAGCCATGTCGCATGGCAGAACGTCAAAAAGTCAAGCACCGTCCACAGTGACTGTTTTGTGTTTCGGATCTGTGAAGCACCAATTAAGTTTAATCTATCAATCTTCAATTGGATCTCTATTTGCATCATGTTTAGCTTGATGTTCATATTGCTCTGCAAGCTCTCTCATTGCCGATGCAAATCTTGTATATCCTTCTAGATCAAGTGCATCAGCTTTTTCGCGATACTCGCTCGCAATCTTTCGCTCCGTTTGTCCATGAGTAAAAGAGAATATTCCTCGATTATTGAATAGTTGAATAGTGTATCCAGAGCGCATCTCACTCGTTTCACGGAAATTTAGCGCTTCAGCAACTGCTTTATGAATCCACAGTCCGCCAGGGTCGGGCGGGATGTATGTCAACACATGACCGATCTGGATTTGTGCAACTTCCGCATGCCCTGATTCTTCTGTTAGCTTTCGTGCCTCCATTAGCCATTCTTTAAATGCTTCTGCACTGAACGAGCCATCATCTTGCTTGCCGGGACAACGCGTCCATTCCGTTAGAAGCTTGTATGCGTTTTGAGCAAGATTTTTCTTGTTTTTATCGGGCTCCACGCAATCATCCTTAATATCTTTTTTTGAACGATAAACGAGCCTAATTACTTCCGCGAAGAAAGCAGGATCTGAGGCGAGTTCTTTTTCCAAAGTTACCGGAGATCCAGTAGAGAATCGATCCAACCAGTGCAGGAAGTTCCACTCAATTCGGAAAAGATCGTCCTTATTTGTTGTTTCAGACTTTTGAAGTCGCGTTATCAGTTCTACAGTATCGTCCTTATTCAACTCCTTCATTCCATCCTCATTATCAAGGACAGATAAAAGAGCTTGCGTTGCTAGAGATTCATTGAAGCGTGATTTACTGTCCGCAGTACGTACAACACACATAACTGCGGCGCCACCACGGCCATGTTCGAGCAATTTTTCAATCGCAACCGTTAGTTCTCGATCGGGACCGTAGGGATTTACCTTCACATTTTTCCAATACAGAGCCTCGTGCGTTCCCATCAGGCACCTTGACACCCTCAGCCATATTTCTTCTTCAAAAGGAAGAAGCGTTAGGAATTTTGCTTGATGCTCAGGAGACCAAATCCTTTCAAGAACTGCATCAACCCATTCAATCTTAAGTTTCCAGAAGCGCGCCCAAATGAACCCGGCAACAACTCGTACCGAAGTGTCGTCCTCAGAATCTAGAAGCGATGGTAGTATCAGTCCCTCCATTTCATCGGAAGCAATCTCACCAAGTGCTCGACCAACTTCGTAAGGAGCATCAACTTTTGTAGCGAATTGTAAAGCGGCATTAACATTGCCATCGGCAATTATTTCACTAATTGCAGCCTGGCGTGTCTCATCAAGTCTCATCATTTTGTCATTGTAATTACCATTATCATCATATAGATCAAGATCCCTGCCTCCAAACAAGTGACGATATTTGTATTCTGGCGTTATTGGAGTCAGTGCTTTTGCAGTTTTTTCTATTCTGTCGATTGCAGCTTTCGATAAGGCCCATTCAGCACTAAAATGTTTTCTGTGTTTCCTAATCAGCTCATCCAGACTTTCCCATAGAGTCATACGATCCACCTCAGGTAACAACACAACCTGATCCGAAGTCAAGTGATTAAGTAAACTTTCGTGCGCTTTGTTTGCTAAATCAGGTAGCCTTTTAATAATTTCACAGAGCTTCCCTAAATCACTCTTTGCTAGGGTAATAGCAAGATCAGTGTAGGCATTTACCTGTGCCCAATACTCGGTCTTTAATGTATCTTCTTTCCAATCTCTTGGGATGAAGTCTCGCCAGACCGGGCGATTACATCCACTTGTAAATGTATGATCGTTTGGTAACAATGCTAAGAGAAGCATCCAACCAACATCTGGCTGCTCCCTTACTACTGCCTCAACAGCAGATTTACGCTTTTCAAATGGCGCTATAGTTTGCACATGCCAAGGCAAATAAATGTCTACCAATGAGTTAAAAGGACGATTTGCCCAATTCCCGCCAGGATCGAACGAGGCAATTTCAGCAAGGATAATTGACACACGGGAAAGGAATTCAGGACTCCATGCCAAGGTTTCTAATGCCCAAAGAAGTCCGCTCATATAATTCCAGCCGTCAAATCCACCTCCTCCCTCTTCAGCAAAGATTTTGTGGAATGGGGTATTCTTTAGATCAACAAGCACAGATTCCACAGCATCGAGAAACTCAACAGGAGAAGCTTCAGCAAGTAAAGGTGTAATTGGATCAAGGCTAGCCCAACGGTCCCAACTCGCCTTATTCAATAATTCACGCACAATTAAAACAGCCACAGAATCCGCTTTTCCATAGCTGCATGAAGCAAGTGCTTCCGGCCGACTTCCTATTAAGGCCAGTGTTTCTGCAATTCCCACCCTAAGTAAACGAGAATGAGTGAGAACTTTGCCATGAATACCAGCGGCAAAACGCTCTTCCTTGGGAAAGTCAAATTTAGGGTCTCTCTCACCAAGAACACTAACGGCTGTTCTTTGAAACCTTTCTAGATCACCATCTGTAATTTTGTTCCCGAGAAAACTCCACGCTTCACCACGAGCAACAACCCTCCACTTTTCATCATGTTGAATTAGGGGAGAGTCCGAGCGAAGCGTGTCAGGTCTAAGAATCTCGATCCACTCCCCATAACTTTTTCCCAGCAACATCTCCATCGCAGAGCGATCTGCTGGGTTTGAGCCATTCCATCTACCTGCAAGCCCTGCCTGCGCAATCAGTTTTGCATTGTCCCACGTAGCGTATGGCGGGAGAGTTCCATAACCTCGTAAGTATCGGCGAAGCGCCGAAATACTGTCACCTCCAATTATTCCAAGTTCTATAGCTCGTGTATTTGTGTATCCTGACTCTCTAAGAACTGATTCAATCTCTGATCGCGAGGGACTCCTTAGCTTAATAAATTCGGCTCCTCACAAGAATTTGTGCGTAAGGGCAGGTTCGGGGAGTTTGCCCATG
>CAZDNQ010000592.1:0-3431 GCA_964506605.1 uncultured Victivallis sp.
GTGCGGCATGACGACCGCCCCCAGCACGCTCATTATGATCGCCATGCTTCCGAGAGGGAACAGGGGCACCACGGATCCCGATGCGGCCGCATGCCAGTCGACCTTGACCAGCGCAATCTCAAATACGAAGGCTATCCCTATCAGCGACACAAACCCGATTATGATCTTTTCAATCTTCCTATAGGCGCTTGTGAACAGCATCCACGACACGAAGAGAAGGGCAAGTACCGCGCCTATCTTCAGCGGGATATGGAAAAGCATCTTGAGCGCTATGGCCGCACCGAGGATTTCCGCCAGAGCCGTCGATATGCAGGCCAGTATTGCGGTGACCAGCACTGTCCGGGAAACCGCCGGCCTGCAATGCTTCGTAACCGCCTCGGATATGCAGAGTCCGGTTGATATCCCGAGATGCGCCGCATTGTGCTGGAGGAATATCAGCATTATCGTCGAAAGGGTGACAATCCAGAGGAGCTTGTATCCGAACTGGGAACCGGCGGCGATGTTCGACGCCCAGTTGCCCGGATCTATGAAGCCCACGGTGACAAGAAGTCCGGGCCCGATATATTTCAGGATCTCAAGCCCGGTGATCCTCGCGGGATTCGCATCCTTCATCAGCCTGACCAGCAGATCATAGCTTTTTAAGAGGAGATTCTTCATTGCAGGTTATCTTGCCGCCGCCCCTATCTTTTCAGTTGTTTTTTTCATATAATAAAAGCTATTCTTGGAATTGTGTAAATATACACGCATACGGGCTTTCTTTGATAGCCCTTGGGAAGATTAGGTCAAACAGGCTTTTGCTAGAGGGAAGAAATAATTTATAAAATTTATTAATATAGATATTGATTTTCATTTTCTAGAATATTATAATATGCACATTGAAAGCAATTGAGCTCTTAAGTGCCAGGAGGGGAGAATGAAAAAGAGGATTTGCAGGCCAGCCGGATTCACCCTGATTGAACTACTAGTAGTTATTGCGATCATCGCAATCCTCGCCGCCCTTCTTCTGCCGGCTCTTAAATCTGCAAAAGAGGCGGGGATGGGAGCCGTATGCCTGTCAAATGAAAAGCAGATCGGCACCGCCCTTATGAATTATGGAAACGACTTCAATGCATACTTCCCCCCATATCGCGTGAGCTGGACCGGTGGCATGTGGACCCTTTCGAATGGATTCGTAGACTACGAGGATCTTCTCTGCGATGAACTCGGCTGGAACATGTCGGACGAAGATAAAAACAGACCTGGATTCTACATCCCTGCAAATGAAATAGGGAACCATAAGAATACGGCAGCCCTTTTCTCATGTCCGATAGACGAAGTCAGGAATCCCAACATCTCCAATTACATTAAAAGCACATATTGCCTAAACCACGGGGAGGAGAAAAGTCCGCCTGCACGTGGCTCAAAGAAGGCTGCAATCAGCTGGGAGGAGCTTGGAGGTCCCGGTGTTGTAGGAAAATCAAGGAGCATGAGCGAACTGCAGAGTCCGGCAAGCACAATTGCCATATCTGAAAGGCCTGACACCGCCCAGAACCGTTTTGGCTGGTCCATGGCAGCCTCGTCCCCCGGGTACCAGGGAAATGCACAGGGCGGAGGAACTGTCACCGCCCAGACTCTTCACGGCGGATTCTCCGGCAACAGGAGTACGGCCAGGTGGCAGTACCTGCTTTGCGACGGGCATGCCGAAAAGATAAATCCATTCGACACCATAGTTAATGATGCGACCTGCGATCCATGGGATGTGATGTATGCAGACAAGACTTCAGGGATGTGGATGGTTGAGAAATGACAGACATTGTCGAAATATAAGGGGAACCATGAGAAATACCTTTGAAAAGCACTTCAAGAAAAATGCCATATTGAAGACTGGAAAAGGCTGTGTTCAAAAAATGTCATCGGCATTTACTCTTATCGAGCTGCTCGTGGCCTGCCAGCCGAAGTTGAAAAGCGTTCTTCGCTTTAAACGAAGGCCAATTCGAGCAAAGTATTTTACTTTGATCGAATTGCTCGTGGTCATTGCGATAATCGCAATTCTCGTATCCCTCCTTCTTCCGACGCTGTCAGGCGCCAAGGACAGCGCCAGGACCCGCGTCTGCGCCAGCAATCTGAGGCAGTACGGGATCACGATGACCCTCTACAGTTCAGACTACGACAGCTGCATTCCGCTCCTGTGGAACGGCAACCCGATGCAGCTATGGACCGGGACATGGTATGTCGTATACGCGGGAATGCCGACGCCTCCTGGACCCGTATGGTCATATATGAGCATGATGGCAGAACACATGAAGGACATCAGGAGCATCGAGAAATGTCCCAACATGTACCGTGTCCCATACAATGGCACCGGCAACCTGTGGATTGCGGCGATCGACTCCGACGAGGGCGGCTGGGCGCGTACGACCACCTATCATATCAACCCCCTGCTCTCTCCTGCAGGAGCCTGGCCGAACTGGAATGAGACCATGGAATGGCCCCTGATGATGAACTGCACCGATCCGTCCAACACGATCTTCATGGGGGACCAGACAAGTTCGGACTTCCGCACGATCACGATGCTCGGTCCCGGATACAGGAAGCAGGGCGACTACCATGGGCCGAAACTCAATCTCAGCAACAGGGTTTTCTTCGACGGACGCGTGGAAACACTGAACCACAATCATCCGAGCATAGCCAACCAGAAGATAGACAATCCTGACTGGTTCCTCTGTCCGCCTGACGCCAATCCGCAGCTGTGGTGGTGGTACAAGCTGAACAAGAATTAAAGTTTAATTATAAATTAAAAAAGGAGACTGGAATGAATACGAAAATGCTTATGGCTTCAATCATCGTGGCGACGGCGATGAGTGCATCAGTGATCTATGCGATGGATTTCCCGGCGGCCATGAAGGGGACCGCTGACAAGCCGCTGATACTCCTGGAACTTGGCAAGCAGCCGGCATCGGCGAACGACAAGAGCCTGACCAATGTGAAAATCTATCCCGGCGACGTTTCCAGCCACATGGGCGACGACTATGTAAGCGTCGAGAACGACGAGATCATATCGGGCAAGAAGGATTTCAACGAATGGATAATCAACTTCCAGTTCAAGCTCGATCCGAAGCTCAAGGCCGGCGACTACACCTTTTTCGCCAGATGGAATCAGGGCGGAGAGGCGGCGGCATGTCCGCAGACCTTCGCCGTATACGCCGGACCGGATGCGTCAAATCTCGAGGAGAGGGGTTCCTTCAAGATCACGTTCAATACCGCATGGCAGTATGAATGGCTGACGGGCGGCGCGCTGAAAATCAAGGACACCGACGCGGTCGTCGAAATACGCAATTCCGGAAACGGCCATGACGCCAAGGTCTTCGACTCCTTCGCGCTGCTGCAGAAATAATCAACATGAGGAATTCCAAGGGGACGGATATGGACAAGGGGCTGCGACGTCTGTTCAA
>CAZDNQ010000593.1:0-3430 GCA_964506605.1 uncultured Victivallis sp.
AAACAGATGTCCCTGCATTTGCCGCAATAAAGTTTTCCCCTGTCTTATCATCTCCTGCTGAATTCCTGAAGGAATAATCCGGCAGGAATGCCAACTTCTCCTGGACTGACGCCAGAAATTCCACGGTCTTGCCTCCGGCTCCCTCTAATTCCTCCTTGCCAGTGACCTTGGTGATTGACCATTCAAGCCCGTCAGGGCTGGATGACGCGAACCAGGACACGGAACCTCCCACGAGCAGGGCGGCAACTGCGAATGTCGCAAGCACATGGCGGGAAGGGCCCATACGTTCGTTGCGGGCATTGAGAATTCCGGGCTGGGTCTGCTTCACGAACGAGATGACCAGGTATGTCACTGCACCTTCGACAATTCCAATTGCGAGATGTATGGGCAGCATGAACAGCACGAATGTAGTGAAGGGAAGATCTGAAACGCCGGACATTACTGTCTGGACAACAACTGATAACGACCCCATGAGAAGTCCGGCGATCGCGCCAGCACCGCATCCCATTGCAAGCCTCGCCTTGCTGTCCCCTGCCCCGGCTATCAACTTATATATATATGGATAGGCAATGAATGCCGGAAAGAACGCAAGGTTGAATATGTTGCAGCCCAGTGCGAGAAGTCCGCCGTCGGCGAAGAAAAGACATTGTATGACAAGCACGGAAGCGAGAGTGATGAAGGCCCTGTACGGACCGAGGAGCACGGCCAGTATGAGCCCGCCGCCGAGATGGCCGCTCGAACCGGTTCCAGGAATCGCGAAGTTTATCATCTGCGCGGCGAATATGAAGGCGCCGGCCACACCCATAAGCGCGGTCTTGGAACTGTCGTCCTCCTCTGATATCTTCTTCGCGGAATACGCGATGATCCCTCCGGTGGCTAGCCAGAAGGCGCCGCCTACGGCCGGTGAGAGCAGTGCGTCGGACATGTGCATCTGATTTTCTCCTTGTTCTAAGCTAAAATAGCATGTTTTATATTTTCGTGCTACCAGCCCGCTCCTTTTATTTCATCATTTCTCGCCATGGGATATGTCTCGCCCGGAACGGCATGTTTCGGATGGAAGCAATATCCGTGCCAGCCGGGAATGCAGTTGTCAGGGCTCAGTGTGAGCGGGGATGGGAATGGGGATGAGAATCATCTCCTACCGACGAGATGCTCAGGTTGACGTGCTTGACGCCGACAAGGGACTTCAGCCTGGACGCCAGCTCCTCTATCTCGGAGGCCCTGCCCTTTGTCGCGATTATCTCGAGGCAGTCATGGTGCGAGAGGTGTATGTGCTGCGTTGAAATGACGAGTTCCTGGAAATCGTGCTGGATGTCGAGCATCTTGCTGACAAGTTCGCGCTTGTGGTGGTTGTAGGTCATCACTATGACGCCGGCGACGATCCCACCCTCCGTCCACTGCTTCTTCACGAGCTCATTGCGGATCAGGTCGCGGATCGCCTCGGACCTGTTCTCATAGCCCTGCTTGCCAATATGCCTGTCGAACGCGTCGATCAGAGGCTTCTCAAGGGAGATTCCGAAACGGTAGAGCTTGCTCATAAATCTAACCTGCCGGTTATATTTATCATCGGGCTTCGCCCGTTACTTCTTCCTGAAGATGATCCTGCCCTTTGAAAGGTCATACGGGGACATCTCCATCATGACGGAGTCCCCCGGGAGGATGCGGATGAAATTGAGGCGCATCTTGCCGCTGATGTGCGCGAGCACCGTATGCCCGCCTTCGATCTGGACCTTGAACATTGTGTTCGGCAGAAGTTCTTTCACTGTGCCTTCAACTGTAATTACGTCTTTAGCCAAGTTAAAATCTCCGGTTTGCTGTCTGTTACCAAAATCATGTGCTCAAAATGAGCGGACAATTTACCATCACTTGTGCGAACTGTCCAGCCGTCAGCCTCAGTTATTACCTTTGAAGTTCCCAGGTTCAGCATCGGCTCGATCGCCAGCACCATGCCCGGCCGGAGCTCCGGCCCACGGCTAAACGACACGTAGTTAGGTATTTCCGGCGGATCATGGAGCTGCCTGCCACAGCCGTGGCCGCAGTATTCCCTCACAATCCCCAGTCTTGCGGATTTCGCAACCCTCTCCACCGCGGCGCTGATATTTTTGACATATCTGCCGGCAACTGCGGCCTCTATCCCCTCGTCCAGGGCCTTCTTTGTATTGTTGAGCAGGCGCAGGATGTCTGGATCGCCCGTGCCACCGAGTACAAAGCTGGTCGCCGTATCACCGATATAGCCGCCCAGGTTCACGCCGATGTCAACGCTTACGAGATCCCCCTGCTTGACAATCTTGTCCGTCCTGCCGATGCCATGGACGACCTCGTCGTTGATGGAGATGCATATCTGCCCCGGATATCCCCGGTATCCGAGGAAGGCGCTCACTCCGCCGCTGGAATGGATGAGGGCCGCGGCGATGTTGTCGATCTCCTTGGTGCTCATGCCAGGCCTGACCATAGGCGGGATCTGCTCGCGGACGCGTGCAGCGGCCTCGGCGGCCCTGCGGATGCAGGCGACCTCCTCGGCATTGTAGATCACATAATCTTTCTTGTCAGGCATCGTATCCTTTAAATAATGAATATCGAATATCGAACTCTGAACTCCGAATTAAGCCTTTCCTCAAGATCAAAATTCCTTTTCACTCCAGATCATTCACTTCATTATTCGATATTCAGTGTTCAATATTCGACATTCAACGGCTCCCGTCTTACGAAAGCACCTTGATCAGCTGCGGATATGACTGGTCCTTGGGGAGCTCGGCCTTGATCCTGGAGAGCATCTTCTTATTGTCATAATACGGGACGAGCGGGGCGGTCTGCTCGTTGTAGACCTTCAGGCGGTCCTTCGCCGTCTCAAGGGAGTCGTCGGGCCTCTGGAAGAGCTCCGTGCCGCACTTGTCGCACACGCCCTTGGCCTTAGGCGGGGTGAACAGGGTATTGTATATCGAATTGCATTTCTTGCACATGAGGCGTGCGGTGAGGCGCTTGATGAGGAGCTCCTCTGAAGCCTCAAAATAGACGACGGCGTCAAGCTTCTTGCCTATCTTCGACAGGGCCTTTTCGAGGAGGTCTGCCTGGTTGACGGTCCTGGGGAATCCATCAAGCACGAAACCGTTCTGGCAGTCCTTCTCGAGGAGCCTCTTGGCGACCATGTCGGCGACAAGGTCGTCCGGTACGAGTCCGCCGGAAGTGACGTAGGACTGGGCCTTCTTGCCAAGTTCGGTTCCGTTCTTGATCTCGGCCCTGAGGATGTCGCCTGTCGAGATGTGGGCGAGCTTCATTTCCTGGCAGAGTATCTGTGCGAGGGTACCTTTGCCGGCGCCAGGCGCCCCGAGAAATACCAGATTGCGTTTGCTGATCACGATGAACCTCCTGATGTTTATTTTCGATTTGCGATTTTTGATTTCAGATTTTAAAAAGGCAATTTAATTTAATG
>CAZDNQ010000594.1:0-3417 GCA_964506605.1 uncultured Victivallis sp.
CCTCAAGCCGGACTTACAGACGCTTTTATACACAACCAAGAGAGAAAATGGATCAAGCAGCGCACAACAACATTGTCTCCTTCATCTGGGCATTGCCGACGATGTGCTCCGCGACCTCTTTAGGCGTGGTAAATACCCTGATGTGATCCTGCCCGTGTTCGTACTGCGGCGCATGGATGCCGTCCTTGAGCCGACCAAGCAGGCGGTGCTTGATACCAAGAAGATGCTTGATGATGCCCACATCACGGAACAACGCGCCGCGTTATGCGATGCCGCAGGCCAAGGGTGATGTGCGTTATCTCTGAAATGATTTCTTGTTTACTTCTTGATGAGGGTAAAATTCCCCATGGTCAACATTCCCCCTTCGCTACCTTCAACTGAACTCGAAACTAAGACATTCAGCGTTGCGAAACTCTTAGAGGCGCTTCGCCGTGGACAAGTTCGCATTCCACGATTTCAGCGCGGATTTCGCTGGCACGATGATGATCGGAGACTTCTTTTTGATAGCATCCAGGCTGGGTACCCACTAGGAACCCTGCTGTTGGCAAAAGGAGATGCTCCAGGCGACCGGGTTTTGTTGGGTGGGTTTGTCGCAGAGGTTGGCCCAGAGAAAGAGGCTCTATGGGTTGTTGACGGGCAGCAACGGCTCGCCACTTTAGCTATGGCACTCATCGAAGACCACTCTGGAACATATCGACCCATATTTTTCGATTTGTTCGAGAATAAGTTCGTGCTTGGGATGCGGCGTCGCACTGCTCCAGCACATTGGATCCCTACGCACGTCCTTGCAAGTTCCTCGACTCTCATTAAATGGTTGCGGGAGGCAAATCTTAAAGAGGATCTCAGCGATCGAACAGATGAAATCGCACGACGAGTTCGAGAATACACTTTACCCGCGTATCTTGTTCCGTACGATGGCAGTGATGACCATTTGCTCCGAGAGATATTTGCACGTACGAACCAACGAGGGCGCCTGCTCAGAAGTCATGAAGTGTTTGAGGCACTTCATGCTTCGTTGCGAGGGGATCGCGGGCCGATTAGTCGTGTACAAGAAGATCTTGCAGAACTTGGCTTTGGATCACTTGAACCTCAGGACATCGAACGCGCTGCAATTGCTATATCGGGCGCACACCCCCATGGAGGTGGACAACAGTTACAAGAGATCGTGCGCGATACAGAACTATCCCCACTCCTAGACCGCGTGGCAGTTGGACTGAGTCGTGCAATAGAATTTCTAGCACAGGATGTTGGTGTGCCCCATGTTGAATTATTGCCATATAGAGGTGTGCTCAACACTTTGGCTCGCTTTTTTGCACTTCATCCAAAACCGCATGATCGAAGCAGGGAACTCCTGAGTCGTTGGTTTTGGCGAGGTACGATATCTGGAGACCACAAGACCGACAACGCAATAGATGCGCGTAAATGGAAGGCTATCACCGAAGATGAACATTCATCGGTCAAACGACTTCTCACAATTCTTCCACAAATTAATATTGACCAGTTCAGCTGGGATCTTCAGCCTTATCGAGCTAAAAATGCAAGATCTAAAATAGAACTGCTTTCGATGGTTGCGTTATCACCACGCGTGCTCTTTGGCGAAGACAAAGGACTAGAAGTTCCCATCACCGCAATGCTAACCGAGGAGGAGCAGTTTCCCTTCCAACTCGTTGACGCCCCATCCTCAGAAAAAACAGTGGCTCACCTATTGCTTCACTGTAAGTTCAAACATGATCAGCTGTTTGGTGAGCCGCTAGATGTCGAACTTCTCGAGTCGCACGCAATAGACACGCCTGCATATTCAGCCCTTAGTGTGGGAGATAAGGCCCAGTTCATCATTCTTCGTAGTCGCCTCTTGGTGAAAAACCTCAAAACATTTCTATCCGAACGCCTCGTCCTTAATTCCCCAGACCGTGATCGGGCATCACTTGAGTCCTATTTTTTGGATGAGGATAACTGATGCTTGACATTTTCCTGCATAATCAGCATGTGGGTACAATTACTCTACAGGTTGAATCTGATTTGTATGTTTTTACTTTAGACGATGAGTATATAAATGAAAATAATCACATTGTATTAGGACAACAGTTTGAGGATCACCACGACCGGCGCGCGTTTCGATGTCCCGTCCCTGGGAAACTCCCGGCCTACTTTGCAAATTTGCTTCCAGAGGGAGCCCTTAGGGAGATGATCGAAGCATATGAATCTAGTGCTGGGGATGTGTCACTCTTGAGCATTGTTGGAGAGGACCTTCCTGGTTCTGTTGTCGTACGGCCTGGAACAGAGCTAGCTGTTGCCGAAACTAGATCAACGGTGCCTTTTGATGAGCCAGTAGCCACACTTCCACTTAATGAAGAGAATGGCTTACGCTTTTCACTAGCTGGTATTCAACTTAAATTTTCAGCAGTTAAAAATGATCAACATCGTTTTACTCTTCCTTTTCGGGGTATGGGAGGTCGATGGATTCTAAAATTTGCGTCTAACCAGTTTGCCAATCTCCCTGAGAACGAATTTTACACAATGTCCTGGGCTGCAGCTTGCGGACTAAATGTCCCCAGGCACGAGCTTATAGATGCTCAGACAATTACTGGACTGGACTCACGGTTGTTAAGCAAGAGCCCAAAAGTATTCGCAATCGAAAGATTCGATCGCATGCAGGATGGCTCACGTATTCATCAAGAAGACTTTGCGCAAGTTCGAGGTGTTCCACCATATAAAAAATATGATCACTGGAGTTTTGAGGGAATTGCTAGATTTATATCAGATCTATGTGGTCCCGAAGACCTCCAAGAATTCGTACGGCGAATTGTTTTTTGTATTTTAGTCGGTAATACTGATGTTCACTTAAAAAACTGGTCGCTCGTATACCCGGATCAACGCTCTGCGCGTTTATCTCCAATGTATGATTTTGTATTTGTCCGGTACTACATTCCATCCGACCAGATGGCACTAGCTTTTATGAAAGAAAAGAACCCGACAGAAATTGAATGGAAACACTTCGAACGACTCGAAGGGTATCTACAAAAGCATGACATTGATGTGCCCATCATCGCACCCGCTCGAAAATTTATGGAACAGTGTCTCGATGTTTGGCAAGTGCATCAGCAAAAAGTCGACCCAATTTACCGAAATGGTATTGATGATTACCACAAGTCGTTAGCACTTATTAAGCCAAGCTAACAGAATAGATAGATCACAAGTGCTAAACTCAAACAGCTAAGGCGAGGAGGTCTAATATTGTCCTCCGAGTCTTTCTTTCAGGATGCTTCCACCGCGAACCTTCGGAAAGTCTCCCGCTTCCTCCGGGACAGGTCATCGAAGAAGGCTTTCACCTCAGCGCCCTCCGGTCCCTGAAGGAAGACCAAGCACCTATTCACGATGTCCTGCCCGACCTTCGATTCCTGGGCGACCCGCATCAGC
>CAZDNQ010000595.1:0-3414 GCA_964506605.1 uncultured Victivallis sp.
CCTGCGGCCATCACAATCGCTCTCTTTGTATTCTCTGAATTTGAATAGCTTCCCATCGCAGCTCCGTATATTATATGATTAACGTATTAAGATTCTCACAATAATGGCGGCGCTTATTATTACAAACTCCTTAAAAATCTTGCATGACAGGACTATGTCAGACAATCCTGGCAGCGCCTTGGTCCTCATAAGTCCCAGTTCAACTCGAAGCCATAATGATTGAGGTTTCATCGAACAACGACAGGAGTTCATTCTTCTGCAATGAAAAACATTCCGATATCTTTTGCTCAACTCCCTGAAAGTCTCCAGCGCATATCAGGTCAAGGATGAATTCTGCCGCTGCAATACTCTCCTGTGTATCTTTCTCATCAAGCGTGCTAATATACATCCGGCGGTAGAATTCGATCTGCTTGAATATTTGGTCCTGCGCATGTATCAGTGTGCGGTTGTCGCAGGCCCTTGCTAATTCTTTATGAATCGCCGCATTCATGAAGTGTGCTTTTTCATGGGGCTTAAGGTCTTTTGCAGAGAGGATAGTCCTTTTTACATTTAAGAAGTCAATTTTATTCCATGCCTTTCTGAACAGCTCTATCTCAAGAACGGAAAAGAGCTCGAAGAGTTCCTCGATGTCCTTGCGTACATCGAGGGGGGTGGGTGAACCTTCCGGGCCCAGAATAACTATAACTTCAGCTTTAGGTTCCATGCTTATCTCCCTTTCCCTTTGTCTGTATTCGTCTATTATCGCTTCCATCACTTCCTCCATCCCCATTTCAACATTTTTCCGGCTGCGAATTGACTGAAAAGCGACTGGGCCTTTTCACCATGCACGAGTATGCATGTTTCATCCAGGCATCTCATGAAATCAAATAGGATTTCCGGCGTGCACCACCGTTGCCCGGCAAGCCTGAAGATTGTGTCAAGCATACCTGCCTGATCACAGCACTGCTCCTCCAGGCCGATCGAATATAATTCAGATCCCAGGTCGATCTCTATTGACATCATTTCCTTGTTGAACCTCACCCTGCTCATTTTCAAACTCCTTTGACATGCTGCTGCCCGAGAGTGTCACACCGCCACACCGCAGCGTGGCAGACATACAGTGAAAACTGATCCTGAACCGTTATTTGACCCGGCGCGTATGGATCCTGAATGATTCCGCACTATCCAGGAGCATATTGCAAGACCTAGCCCGCTGCCCTTTTTCTTAGTAGTGTAATATGGGTCGAATACCTTCTCCAAATCCACCCCTCCTATTATACCATTGCTGTTGTCGGTCACATTTATTTGTATATATTTGCCTGACTTCAGGCCAAGTGAATTCACCTCTTCCAGCACGGTATCGGACAACTCAACTCCAATGACACCACCCTCAATTCCAGACAGTGCTTCTTTGGAGTTAAGCAGTAGGTTGCAGGCAAGTCGTTCCATCTGCAACGCATTTCCTTTCACATATCCTCCTGAACATCTTGAATGCGACATATATCTTATATTTGAACCTTGCAGGACCAGTTTAGCTGACCTGTCCATCAAATCCAATATATTTATTTTCCCAAATGATGAATTCTTGATGAGTGCGTCATTCTCTTTCATCCTGCAGGAAAGATCTTCCAGCAGTCTTATTGAGCTCGTTGAAGCATTCAGGCAGTCTTTAACACATTCCTCCACCTGGCTGCCCATCAATCCGGGCTTTACTGCCATTTCCATTGATCCTTTAATCCAGAGAAGCAAATTGTTGAGATCGTGTATCACTCCCCTGACATGCAGTTTCTGGATATCATTGAAACACTTCAATGATTCAAGTTCCTTATTTGTGGAATTGAATACGCAGATTAAATGATGAATCCCATCCTCCGCCATCATCGCCGGCATCGGCCTGACGCAGACGGTTTCACCGCAGCTATGGTTCAAGTCGAACAAACTTGAACAGCCTGACGCTCCTCCTCCATATACACTGCATCCTGCGCAGTGCACGGAAGGCTTTTCAGTGCCGTATACCAGGCTGTGGCATTTCAACCCTTTAAGGCTCTTCCTTCTTTCGAATCCGCCACGCATTGATTTGTTGGCGAAAACGATATTCCTGTCGGAATCAACGACAATAATCTTGTGCTTCATGGAATCCATGAACCTGAAGTCATTGTCTCCAAGCTTTTTCCCTATGGCTTCTCCGCCGCCCCTGGAAACCCATGATTTCAATTTATTCATTGCATCTCCTTTCCTTCGGCAATCATCTTTTTCCCTAAGCAGTTATGATTCAGTGGAAAAGCGCATGCTCCTGTCAGATTTTTGGATATCTGGATTTGACTTCTTCGAGCATGAGTCCGACCTGATCCAGGTCAATAGGCGTGAATCCCTTTTCATTGATCCTGTCGCACAGTTCAAGCCATTTCCGGTGATCCCACTCTCCATTGTTTTCCTCGACAAAGGATTGAAGAATGCCTGTCTTCAGGAGCCTGTTAAGATTCTCCTCCTTGCTACAAACATGCTCCTGTGAGATCCTGATGGCACTTTTCCTGGCATTTGAATTCTTACTCATTTCGACATCCCTCCTCTTTGGCTGTTGTTACTTTTTCAAACTGGTAATTTTCAATTTTGCAGGCTGCTTCAACGGGTACCGACTGCGGCCTCAATCTGGGCCTTGGCGTTTTCGAGGTTGACGCGCGAGCTTGCGAGGTCTCCTTCGGCCCTGACGAGATCGGACTGTGCCTGGTTGACGCGTGTGAGGTTGGTATTACCGGCCTTGTACTCCTCCTCGACGAGGTCTCGTGTCTTCTGTACGAGGCCGAGGGTCTCCTCGAAGAGGGTGACCTGTTCGATGGCCTGCTTGTAGTTGCTCTGCGACTGCCTGACCTCCTCGACGACCTGTATCCACTTGGAGACGACCGCCAGCTGGCTCTGGGCGAGCTGGGCCTGGGATATCTTCACGTTGAACCAGTTCTGTCCGCCGTTGAAGAGCGTCCATGAGGCGGAGACGCCGTAGTTGAAGCTCCTGTACTGCGATTTTGCCCCCCAGTTGGTCCTTCTTCCGCTGCCATAGTTGGTTCTGTCGTATCCGTAGTTCATGTCGGCGGTGATGGTAGGGAGGAACGCGCCCCAGCTTGACCATACGGTGTAGTCTGCGGCGATCAGGGCCTCCCTGAACGCATCGAGGTCGGGGCGGTTGGCGAGGGCGGTGTCGAGGTAAATCGTGATTTCGGACGAGTACTGGACGTTCTTTGGGACCATTGGTGGGAACTCGATGTTCGAGGGTATGTCGGACTCCGTCAGGCCTAGCAATGCCGCAAGGACGAATTTAGCGGTCTGGTAACTGTATCTTGATATAATGAGCTGGTTCAGAGCCTGGTTGTACTTGACCTTGAAGTTGAGGGGCTCGCTGAGGGAGACCTCCCCGATCTTGTACTTGAGTTCCGTCTCGTC
>CAZDNQ010000596.1:0-3399 GCA_964506605.1 uncultured Victivallis sp.
CAGAGTCTCGGCATTGACATCCGTATCACAAACAAACAAAGCTTGGCTGAATAACTTCAGGAGGACTTTAAAGTGATAGACAGCAGTTATGCATATAAGGAACTACTCGGACAGCGCGAGGAAAGTTCTTCGTTCGGCGGAGTCACGATCAACGTGGCATCCCCAGAAGTCATACGCTCATGGAGCCATGGCGAGGTAAAGAATCCTGAAACTATAAACTACCGCAGTTTCAAGCCTGAAAAGGGCGGTCTCTTCTGCGAGAGGATCTTCGGTCCTACCCGCGACTGGGAGTGCAACTGCGGAAAATACAAGAGAGTGAAGCACAAGGGCGTCGTCTGCGACAGGTGCGGCGTGGAAGTCACGCAGTCCAGGGTCAGGCGCGAACGCATGGGCCATATCGACCTCGCGGTCCCCGTCTCCCACATCTGGTTCTTCAAGTGCATGCCCAGCCGTATCGGCCTCATGCTCGACATGACGGCAAGGGCCCTTGAAAGGGTCATCTACTATGAAGACTGGGTTGTAACCGATCCCGGAGACACCCCGCTGAAGCTCGGACAGCCCCTCTCCGAAGTCGAATACCGTGAAGCACGTGAAGACTACGGTGAAAACTTTAAGTCCGACATGGGCGCCCCTGCAGTAAGGGTGCTCCTTGAGAAGATAAACCTCGAGACCCTCCGCAAGGAGCTCGAGGAGCAGATGGCTTCCACCAGGAGCAAGGTCATCCGCGTGAAGCTTGCAAAGAGGACAAGGCTTGTCGAAGGATTCCTCAAGAGCAGCTCGCGTCCGGAATGGATGATACTGGAAGTCCTCCCGGTGATACCGCCGGATCTCAGGCCCCTCGTCCCGCTCGAAGGCGGAAGGTTCGCCACCTCCGACCTCAACGACCTCTACAGGAGGATCATAAACAGAAACAACCGTCTGAAGAACCTCCTGAAGCTCAGGACCCCCGAAGTCATAATCAGGAATGAGAAGCGCATGCTGCAGGAGGCGGTTGACGCACTCCTCGACAATGGTCGCCATGGCCGCGCAGTCACTGGCGCCGGAAACCGTCCCCTCAAGTCCCTGAGCGACATGCTCAAGGGCAAACAGGGCCGTTTCCGCCAGAACCTCCTTGGAAAACGCGTTGACTACTCCGGCCGTTCGGTGATTGTCGTCGGTCCGGAGCTCAACCTCGGCCAGTGCGGTCTTCCCAAGAAGATGGCCCTTGTGCTCTTCGAACCCTTCATAATCCGCTACCTCAAGCAGAGGGGTTATGTCCACACCGTCCGCAGCGCCAAGAAGATGATCGAGCGCGGCGAACCCGTTGTATGGGACATCCTGGAGGAAGTCACGAAGGGGCATCCGGTCATGCTCAACCGTGCGCCAACCCTCCATCGCCTCAGCATACAGGCTTTTGATCCGATCCTCATCGAAGGCTCGGCAATCCGTATCCATCCGCTCGTATGTACGGCTTTCAACGCCGACTTCGACGGTGACCAGATGGCGGTGCATATCCCGCTTTCAAGCGCAGCTCAGCTCGAGGCAAGACTCCTCATGTTCGCCACGAACAACATCTTCTCGCTCGCAAATGGAAAGCCGATAACGACTCCGACGCAGGACATCACGCTGGGTTCATACTACCTGACGGTGAAACCGAAGAACGTCGAGAAGGCAAAGGTATTCAAGGACTATTTCGAAGTCCTCTCGGCTCTCGATGCGAAGATAATAAAGATCCATGACGCCATCAAGTACCCCAATCCTGATCTAGGGAAAAAGACGGCCCATGGAAATTCCGAGGCCCGCTTCATCACAACAACCGCTGGACGCTGTATCTTCAATGAGATATGGGACAAGAGCCTCGGCTTCTACAACGATGTCGCAGACAAGAAGCGTCTCGGGAAACTGATAACGCTGACATATGCGACCGTCGGCCATGAGAAGACCGTCGAAGTACTCGACGCGCTCAAGCGGCTCGGCTACGAATATGCCACGCGCGCAGCATTCTCGATTTCCATAACGGACATGATCATCCCTGAAAAGAAGGAAGAGCATATCGTCAACGCCAGGAAGGAAATCGAGAAGGTCGAAGCCCAGTTCCACCGCGGTGTAATCACTGCTGGCGAACGCCACAACAAGATCATCGACATCTGGACACAGGCCAGCAACAGGGTTGCAAGCGAACTCTTCGCCTCGCTGGACATCTCAGGCGACAAGACGAAGGGCAACGACATAAACCCGGTGTTTGCGATGCTCGACTCCGGTGCCCGAGGCAGCAAGGACCAGATCAGACAGCTCGCAGGAATGCGCGGTCTCATGGCGAAACCTTCCGGCGACATCATCGAACGTCCTATCATATCGAACTTCCGCGAAGGTCTTTCCGTCCTTGAGTACTTCATCAGTACCCACGGCGCCAGGAAAGGTCTGGCGGATACCGCCCTCAAGACTGCAGACTCCGGCTACATGACCCGTAAGCTGGTGGATGTATCACAGGACGTCATCTGCAACGAACCCGACTGCGGAACCGTAAAAGGCATCTGGGTTGGCAACGTCGTAGCAGGAGACGAGGAAATCATCCCTCTCAGGGACAGGATTGTCGGCAGGTTCAGCGCACAGGACATCCGTGACCCCGTAAAAGGCGACGGTTCACTCCTTGTCGCGGCCAATGACGAGATAACAGAGGAAGTGGCCAAGAAGATAGTGGACAGCGGCATCGACCGCATATATTTACGTTCCGTACTCACATGCGAGACCCGTTTCGGTGTCTGTGTCAAATGCTATGGCCGCAACCTTGCCAACAACAAGCTTGCCGACATAGGCGATGCGCTCGGCATCATAGCGGCCCAGTCCATCGGCGAACCTGGCACACAGCTGACAATGAGGACGTTCCATATCGGCGGTACGGCCTCATCGTCCTACAAGCAGCCTGTCATCAGGACCAGGAACTCAGGTGTCGTTAAATTCTCCAATGCCAGGATCGTGTCGAACGACAAGAATGAATCAGTCGTCGTCAACAAGAACGGCTTCGCCATCATCGAAGATGAAAAGGGCGTTGAAATAGACCGTTATGAACTGGCTATCGGCGCAATCCTCTCCAGGAACGAAGGGGACAAGGTCAAGGCGAACGACAAGATCGCAAGCTGGGATCCGTACAACATTCCGATCATCTCCGAGGAAAGCGGCACAATCGAGTTCCGCGACCTCATCGAAGGCATTACGCTGAACCGCATAACAAAGACGAACGGAGTCGAGGAAATAACGGTCATGGAGCACCGCGAGGATCTCCATCCCCAGATCGTCATAAAGGACGACAAGGGAGATATCATATCGCACTACACCCTGCCTGCAAGCGCCTACCTGATGATCAAAGAAGGCGAAAAGATCAAGGCCGGTACCGTGCTCGCCAGGATGCCGCGACAGACC
>CAZDNQ010000597.1:0-3388 GCA_964506605.1 uncultured Victivallis sp.
GCGAAACTATCTTCCCGTGCCCCGCAAATGGATAGTCAATCGTGATGCGTCCGACTTCGGCATCGCTGATACCGCTGTAGAGATCGGCCCTGCCGTCCTTGCGCATGACGATTCCCGAGGTGAAGGCGCAGTCGATGAGTCCGGGCTTCTTGGCGGGACCCTTTGGATAGCAGGGTCGTGTCCCGATGATCTTCACTTCTATCGCCTTGTGCTTCTTCGGATCGAACACCATGGCGATGTTCATGTATGTCTGGATCGTAAGGCTCTTGGATTTGACGGTGTTGTAGCACTTGTGCCCGATAACGCCGATCTTTCCGCTGTCAAGCAGATAAGCCTGGTTGCATCCGCCCCATTCGAGCTTGTCGAACAGTCCGGGGATGTATGGCGCGTTTTCGATTACTTCTCCGGTAAGACCTTCAAGATTTTTGATTATCGTAAATCCGATCTGTGATTCACAGCCGAACTTCTTCATGATCTCCTCGTTGCGCGGACGGGAGAAGACGCCGATGCGTCCGTCCTTCAGCTGGACAAGGCGGATGTCCTTCATGTAGTCCGGGCCCGTAGTGAAATAGTACATGTCGTCCAGCTTGGTGCCCCTGTAGAAATAACCGTAGTAGGTGTCGACCTCGCCGGACTTGTAGCGTACATGCGTGCCGCCAAGGATAAGTTCATTGCCGATCTTTGCAATATATGGATCCTCGAGCTGGTAGATCATGGAATCCGGCACAAGCGTAAAGGCGTCCTTGCCGGTCTTCTTGAAAAGCCTGACCCATGAACGCGCCCATTCGCCGCGGCGCTCGACGCGTCCGAAGATGTATTCGACGCCCTTCCAGGTGAAAGGTATCGATGAATTATATACGTCGTAGCCTTTGACGCCATTGAATGTCAGCTTCGCGCTCTCATAGATCTTCTTCGTCTTCTCGAAATGGGCCCTCTGCTCCCTTAGATTCATCATATGTCCCCTTGTCGTTGAGTTTATCGTACCTAACCATGCAAACCAGGTGCATAACTTATATTGCTGTCATCTTAAATCAATCGCCGCATGATCCAGGGAAAAACAAATCCTTCAAATACTTGGTTTCCAGCGCTTGACCCTTTTGCTTTACTATATATATTGTGATTAATAAAGTATTAATAAACACCGGTGCAAGATGATTTCAAGGTCGCTCACCATCATTGCCGCATGTTCCCTCATCAGCTTCCATGCCGTGGCCGGACAGTATTCCGAGATCGTTGCATTCGGCGACAGCACAAGCGATGTCGGCAACAGCTACTCCATGCCAGACAACATCCCCTACCCTAGCGCATACCCGCTCCAGCCATGGGTCAAACAATTGGCGACCATGTTCAAGATTAAATCATTCAAGGCCTCTGGCAACAACACTTTCGAGGGCGGCACCGACTACGCATTCAGCGGATCCAGCACCAAGTATACGTCCGACAAGGGATGGACATGGGCAGGCGTAAAGGAGCCGTTGGCACGGAACTTGACCGACCAGATCAGCAGCCGATACCTTGGTACATTCAACACTGGCGGTGTCAAAACCGGCCCGGAAGCCCTGCATACCATATGGATTGGCCTGAACGACCTGGTCCTCACCTATAACGACAAGCAGCAGATTAAGGAAAAATGGAAATCCATAGATGAGATATCCGCCGAGGTGGCGAGGAGCGCTGAAGGGCAGATCCAGGCTCTCGCAGACGCAGGCGTGAAGAATATCCTGTGGTTGAACCTTCCAGATCCCTCTAAATTTCCAGCCATAAAATCCCAGAAGCTTGCAGGAGGCTCCGGGCTCAAGGCCCTCTCCGGCGCATCGCTGGCGTTCAACAGGGAACTGGACGCCGCCATCGGCAGGTTAAAGGCAAGAAACCCCTCGCTCAACCTGATCAAACTCGATATAGCTAGTCGTTTCGTCGAGATTCTTGACAATCCATCCGCGTATGGTTTCCGGAATGTGACATCCGGTGGGTTCACCGATGACGATCTTTTCTTCTTCGACGGCATCCATATGGGCCCGCACGGAAACTATACGATTGCGAAATTCGCATATGATACATTGCTGAGCCCGCTCGGACAGGAAAAAACAGCTAAATCAGCCAATAAACAGGAGGCGGATGAAAATCAAGAAGCTAAAGTTCACCTTGATTGAACTGCTTGTCGTAATTGCGATCATCGCAATCCTCATCGCCCTTCTCATGCCGGCGCTCAAGAACGCAAAGGAGATATCCAGGCGCGTCGTCTGTGCAAGCAACCAGAAGCAGCTCGGGGTAGGCTGCATCCTATACGCCGGGGATACTCCGGAAGGCTACTTCCCACCTCAGACACTGAGCCCGAACTATTTCTGGAAAAGCGGACTTTCCTGGGAGAACAATGCTGCAAACGGCATCGCTCCCTACGGACTCGGCTTCCTATATCCGAACAACCAGGTCACGCTTGACAAGGGGTCTGAATATGTGAAGAACGAAGCTGTGTTCTTCTGCCCGAACTCGACATATTTCAGCGGGAACAATCCGGACATGGCGCCGAACGCGGCATATTACTATCACAAGCAGCACCAGGGAATGGTCGGCTATGTCTACTGGGCGAATCCATGCAAGGTTTATGACACCGACGTCTACAACTGGTATGAACCGGGAATATACGGTGACAACATCCCACCAGGCTCGCTGAACACCAGGCCGAACAACTGCCTGGCATACTCTCTGACCAAGATCATAAATTCTTCAAAAAAGGATGTGTCGCCTACAAAGGCCGTGCTGGTCACCGACAACTACTATGGCGATGACAGCTCCCCCAGGAACTGCCATCCCAAAGGCAGGTCTCCTGAGACAGGCGGCAGCAACGTCACTTATGCCGATGGACATGTGAAGTGGCTCCCATACGGTGAAGGCAACTGGAAATTCCTCGGCGGCTCGAACAACATCCTCCAGCCCTGGGATGAAGTGCAGTAAAAAGCCTGGAAAACAATTATGAAAACAACAAGTCTTCCAATCTGGATGGCGATAGCCGGAATAGCAGTCCAGGCAATCGGATTCACGTGGGCGATATCGATATTCAGCAGCGAGCGTGGAGGTTTCTCATTCCTTAACAACTTCGTGTCGGAACTCGGTGCGCCGAGGCACTCGATGATGGCCCAGGTTTTCAACTGGTCGATGATCATTTCCAGCCTCATGCTGTTCCCTCTCATGTGCTCGCTTGGCATGCACATAAGGACGAAACTCGGTTATACCGCCACATTGCTGGGCGCCTGCGCCCTGATAGGCGCGGTAGGAGTCGGGTTCGCCCCGATGGATCTGCTGGTTCCGCACATCATACTGGCAATGATGTTCTTCTGGGGATGGCTGTTCGCGGTCATCCTGTTCACCATCGCGTTCTGCCGCAGATTCA
>CAZDNQ010000598.1:0-3384 GCA_964506605.1 uncultured Victivallis sp.
GCGGTTTTTGTAAAAGTCCAGGATGACGAATCCTTTTTCATCCGGATCGATGCCTCCACCCGCAGCATTACCGGGAAGAACATGACCCGCTACATCCTCAACCGCTTCTCGCCACAATAGATTACGAACTGCTGGTGAGATCCTGCTGTACCTGCTGAAAAGAGATCTCGGGACAATCCACCTCAGGCAGCTACTCCCGTCCATTGCGAAGACTGCCGCCATATCGGTTTTCGCCATAGCCGCTGCTTACCTTGTCTTCATTAACATGTCGTCATTCCAGATAAGCTTCCTGCCGCGTGACATCATCCCGGTGGCGGCATCCGGCTCCATCTTTGTTGTCCTATACATGGCGATATCGCTCTTGTCTGGCAGCCCGGAGGCAAGGGAATGGATGAGGGTTTTCCGGCTGAGGAGATAAGTTTCAAATTCCAGGCTCCACACTGCCAAGTTCCAAACAGACGGGAAAAATCCAGTTTCCAGACGATACTTGAGAGGCAGGCATATTATCAAATTTGTAAGTTAAACTTCTTTGAAGTTTGAAATCTGTTTAATATCTGGATTTTGAGTTTTGGAGCTTATCCGACATATGGATTGTTTTCCTTCTCGAATCCAACCGTGGTCGAATGACCGTGCCCGGGGAATATCTCCAGGCTCTCCGGCAACGTGAAGATCCTGTTCCTTATCGAATCCATCAGGCTGGCCTGGCTGCCTCCCGGAAGATCCGTCCGCCCGACGGAAGACTGGAATATTGTATCGCCGCTGAAGAGCGCATTGAGCCTGTCGAAAAGGAAGCAGACCGCCCCGCGGGTATGGCCCGGCGTGTGGATTATGCGGAATTCGCAGCTTCCGATTTCATTTGAAGGTTCTGGAAGATTGTTCACGCGCGGGATCCATGGGAGAAGGCAGTTGTCCGGGCTCCTGTATAGAGGAATGTCATCCTTGTGGAGATAAAGCTTCGACACCGGCAGCTTCTTCATCAGCTCAGGTATGGCGCCGATATGGTCGACATGGGCGTGCGTCAGGAGGATCCTGTAATCCTTGTATTCAGCTTTGCTGAACTCCTTCAATATCTTCTCAGGTTCGGAACCCGGATCAATGATGTATAGGCATGAATCCGCCTCCGATGGAACCAGATAGCAGTTCACATCTATGAATCCGACCTGTATTATGCTGAAACTTCTCATTTTCACAATCCTATGAATCCATCCTGCAAAGGCGCCAAATATAGCGACTGATGCAACAAAGACAAATATTTTCCCCCAACGGCCTTGACAGATTAAAATAATTATCATATAATAGGTAACAGTAGGTAACAGTTATTTTCCGGGTGTCTCATGAAAAGGCTCGACAGGACTGTCAAGGATTCAAGCGTGCCACTCTACCAGCAGGTGGCGGCGAAGCTTGCCCGCGAGATCACATCTGGAAGAATCCGGGCCAACGCCCCTCTGCCATCCATCAACCGGCTCGAGTCCGAGCTTGGTGTCGCGAGGAATACTGTCATCCAGGCCATGCGTCAGCTGGTAAGCGACGGTTATGCGGTTGCAAGGCATGGCAAGGGATACTTCGCGGTGGACCATGAGGAAAAGCCTGTTCTTAACGTCGTCCTTCCGCTGCACCACTACTACTATATCCAGATCTATGTGAATCTAATTGCCGGGGCGCAGGAGATGGCCGACCAGAACGGTGAAAGACTGCAGATCTACAACTCATATGAGACACATGCCGGTTTCATTTCAGCCCTGCGCGAGATAACTTCATACAGGCCTGATGCGCGGATCATAGCGGTCCCGCCGGCGGACAAGGATGGATATGTCATCGAAAATAGCGCCAGGGAGCTGGAAAAGATTTCAAAGGCAGGCGCAAGGCTTGTCGTGGTTGACAGGAAGCTCCATGGCTGCGGAATTCCGCAGATCGTACAGGACAAGCTGGGAGGCCGCAAGCTCCTCCTTGAACGCCTGATCAGGAAATGCTGCGCAAGCGCGATCTTCTTCGGGGCTTCCGAGCACGAGGAGGCGCTCAGGGATTTCGTCCTCGAGCATGGCTGGCGGGGAAAGCTTTCATTTTCAGCTTCAGCCGGAATTGCGGAAGATCTGGCCGCGGTCCGCAACGGGGGATACGACACGGCATTCCTCATCAACGACCTCCATGCAAGGCGGCTTGCCAGCAGCGCCGGCGGGAGACCAGGTTTCGATTTTGCCGGCTATGACGGGACCATGAGCGCGACTTCGCTTTCACCGATGATAAGCACGGTCAATTCCAACCTGATGCATGCCGGTGAAAAGGCCTATTCACTGCTTTCCGGGAATTCGGATGTAGCAGGAGTTCATATGATCAGTCCTTTTTTTGTCAAGGGGGATACTTTTTAATATAATGGAGAACCAATGAAAAAAACTAAACTGGAAAAAGATGCTCCAAGAGGCAGTATCCAGGATTCCGGATATGCCAGGCCTGCATCATGCATCATGCATCATGCATCATGCATCGGTATTCACCCTTATCGAGCTGCTCGTGGTCATCGCGATCATCGCAATACTTGCCGCAATGCTGCTGCCTGCCCTCCAGCAGGCCAAGGAGATGGCTCTTTCTGCGGCATGCAAGAACAATCTGAAGCAGCTTGGGCTTTGCTGGCACATGTATGCCGAGGATTATATGGACTGGACGCCCAACTCGGGATGGGCGGTTAGTTCTGCCGCCGGGGATCCAAAGGCCTGGGCCAACCAGTATGACGACTATCTGTTTCCAGGGCAGACAATGACTTCGGACGGCAACAGGGTGATTAAGACTGATCTTTACAAATGTCCCCAGCTTATAAAGAAAATATCGGAGTCGAGATTCTGGGAGGGTACAAGGTATAACGATATTTATGGCAAGGTGCTGAGATATGCCATGGGCCAGTATGCGACCAGCAGGGTTGAAAGCGGCCTGCAGGTCAGATGGCTTAAGAGGAACACCGTGAACGGAGTCGCCGGCAACAAGCGTCCTGAGACGATTTGGCTTCAATATGAGGGATCGGGATTTTCCACCGGAGAGAACGGACATCGTCTGCTTGCAGAACTGCTTCCGCTGAATTACGAGGCCCAGCAGATGCTTGGAGGAATATATTATCCGCATATGAAGAAGAACGCGAGCGTGCTTTTCTGCGACGGGCATGTCGACACTGGCCAGTACTACCCCAAAAACAATGTTTTCAGATCAACTGATGCCTACCCGTAGACCTAATCTCTCCCATCAGGAGAACAACATACGTAAAACTGGAGAATAAATATGGGAAAATTTTTTGCTGCCATGCTGTTGTGCGGAGCTTCTCTTCTTCCTCTGGATCTGTTTGCGGATACCCCTGTCTTCACCGACAGCGACACCGCGGTAATCTCAAACGAGGCCTAT
>CAZDNQ010000599.1:0-3367 GCA_964506605.1 uncultured Victivallis sp.
GGCCGCTGCTGACGCCCGGAGCGAGGAGCGCGACGACGCAGATCTGGAATATGATGGCGACAATCCTGACGGTATCGGCCCTGAGCATTGTGGAATACTGCCATGATACGAGTGTAAGGATGACAAGGCTGATGATGAAGATGGCGGCGACGGTCCTGACGACGAACTTTGGGTTTGCGAAGAGCTTGCTTCTCATTTCGGCGACAAAGACAGGGTTGGACCAGTTGCCGATGTTCTTCTTCCTCTTGAGGGGGTCGATGAGGTAGAAGGGCCAGGTGAGCTTCCTCTTGATGGCCTGCGATCCGCTGGTGTAGAACTCGCCCTGTATCGCCTTGGATTTTACAGCCGGCCTGGTGATGCCTCTTGCAAAGAAGCTGAAGGAGACCATGGAAAACACGACCGAGAAGGCCATGAACAGCGTGTACGGGGTAATGAGGTTGCTCCTGGAGAGTGTCTCCATGGATAGCCTGTAGGTCTCGGGATAAAGGAGGTAGAACATGGCGTCATATGGGCTGGCGCATCTTATGAACTGCCAGAGCGACTTGAAGCTCTGGAGGAACATAAGGTTGCTCAGAAGGGCCGCGGGCAGCCAGCTTGCTCCGGCGAAGATGATGATGACGACATAGTTCATGACGACGGATGTGGAGCTCCTGGAAGCCCAGGCGCTGCATGCGAGGCCTGCGATGCCGTAGCTGAATGCGGTGACAAGGATGAGAAGGACGATCTTGACCACCAGCGCGACGCTGATGCCACCGGTGAGGGCACACACGGAAGCAATCGGGACTGAAAGGAATACCAGGATGAGGAGCATCAGGATGGCGGAGATCAGCTTGCCCTGCATAATCTCATGGGGTCTCAGCATCGTTATGAAGAGGCTGTCGTAGGTGTTGTTCTCCTTCTCCCAGGATATGGCGGTCGCGGAGAACGCCGGGACCATCAGCAGTATCAGGGTGAGGTTTATGCTGAAGAAGAGGGCGAAGATCTGCTTGCTGCTTGATGACGCCACGGAATGTATTCCGCCGGCCGGCCAGAGGAGGAGTATGACAAGCGCGAGCAGGATGAGGTACGCCCAGATGAGGAAGTTGGTCTTCATCGATCTTGACGATGCGCTGAACTCCCGCTGGAATATTGGATTTGATATGAACATTGTTATGAGCCCGTCCCCTTAACTCTTCTTTGTCACATTCATGAATACGTCTTCGAGATCCGCCTCGTTCTCAGCGAACCATCTTACGATCACGCCATTGTTCATGAGCAGCTTGAGGACGCTCTTGACCTGCTCCCTGGTGCCGCTGAAGGTGCACTGGAGCTCGGCCATGTCCATCTGCTTTACGTCCTCGACGTGTTCGATGCGCTCGAGGATGCTCTTCGCGTGGGCGATGTCCGAATCGACCGTGATGTTGATCATGAGCTTCTCCTGGAGGTCGCGGGTGATGTCCTTGACTGCGCCCTGGACCAGGAGCTTGCCCTTGAAGATGATACCGACGACGTCGCAGACCGAGGAAAGCTCGGGCAGGATATGGCTGGAGAGGAGTATGGTCTTGCCGAGTTCGCTGAGCCTGGCGATGGTATGTCTCATTTCGATACGCGCGGTGGGATCGAGTCCGCCGGCCGGCTCGTCGAGGATGAGGACTTCGGGGTCATGGATGAGGGTTTTTGCGAGACCGATCCTCTGCCTCATGCCTCGAGAGAGAGAGGTCACCTGGTAGTCAATCATGTGCGTGGCCTCTGTGAGTTTCAGTACCTCCTCTATCCTCTGTTTCCTCCGTTTTAAGGGGAGCTTGAAGGCGGCGCCGTAGAAGTCGAGGTATTCCCAGACGCTCATCTGCTCATAGACGCCGAATATGTCGGGCATGTAGCCGATGCGCCTCTTGATCTCCGGGATGTTTTTCGGGAGGACTTCAAGATTGCCGATGAAGGCCTTCCCGGAATCGGGTTTGAGAAGTCCGCAGAGGATCTTGATGGTTGTGGTCTTGCCGGCGCCGTTTGGCCCGACGAAACCATATATTTTCCCCGCCGGCACCTCGAGGTTGAGCGAAAAGACACCGCGCTCCTTGGCAAAGCCCTTGGTAAGATTTTCAGTTCTGATCATGATATGCTCCAGTTGTTTTTCAGTACGTGAAAGGTGCAATGTCCGGACGCAGGCGCCCTTTCACCCCCACCGAGAATTCCTTCATCAGCCATTTGTTCGCGCGGAGCTTCTCGCTGATCGTTGAAATGGCATTGGTGACATTCACGTTCAGCAGTATGGTCCCCTCGCCCGTATATTGATTTATGACCTTGTCGAGATCCTTTGTAAACACGAACTTGTTCCCGTTCCTCCTGTCGGCCGCGAGTGATTTTGTTCCGGCCATCAGGGACGGCTGCATGTTTATGGAGGTGCTGTCGTTCATGTAGTCCAAAGTTATTTCGATCTCCTCCGGAAGCATCAACGCGAAGGTGGACGGAAGCCTGAAGGATATCCTGAAATCGCTGCTGTTCTGGGAGCTGAACGGTGTGATGAAGTCATTGCATGGAATCAGCGACTTGGAAGCGGTGTCGCCGGCGGAGAGCACAATCAGCTCCGGGCCGACATAGACCTTGCTGCCCTCGCATTTTTCAGATATCGGAATAAAGCTGATAACTCTGGACTGGCAGCCTGCCCTGTCGCCGAAGTTCATGCCGGTTTTGCCGCTGCCCACTAGGGCGATGGCAGGCTTGGTGTTCCTGAACCCCGACTTGATCACATCCGCGATGGCGAGCGAGATGTTGTCGCCGCGGAAATAGGCGTCGCCGGTGCTGGGCCTGAAGGAAAGCTGTCCGCCGGAGACTTCCAGTGGGTATATCCTGCTGGGAAACGCCAGGAAGGCTGATTCGAACTTGATGTCCGCCGGGGCCTTCCATTCCTTCAGGGCGAAGCCCTTTTCAGAATATGCTATTTCCGGCAGAATCGGTCTTGCGGCGCCTGTGGCGACAGGGAGCGAGAGGACGGCGTTCATCTGCCTTGTAGTGTTGGCCTTGATGTTGAGGTTGCTTATTGCAGGCACACCGAAGGTGGTGAGAACCTCTATCGGCTCGCCCTGGCTCTTTCCCATTATCCCCTTGGACGGATCATCTGACATGTTGGCGCTGACAAAGCGGTTGACAGTCTGGTTTATGGAGGAGAACTTGGCGTTTTCATTGTCTGAGGTGAACGTCTCAGTGGTGTCGTTCCTGGAGAATATCCCGTAATATGCGTCTATCACGTCCGAGTCGCTGTAGGGGTAGCGGGCCTCAACGGCTGCGACAAGCAGCGGCGATGTCCTGGCGGCGCCCGTCGAGATCATGTTGAAAACGGAGGATGTGACGACCAGCGAGAGCAGGACCGAAGCGGCCAGGGTAATCTTGG
>CAZDNQ010000600.1:0-3356 GCA_964506605.1 uncultured Victivallis sp.
CAGGAGCAGGGCGGCCAGGATTGCGATGATCGCAATTACCACCAACAGCTCGATCAGCGTGAATTCTCTCTTTTCTCTACAAGGATTTTCATTCATGATTCGATATTCCTTGTTCGATATTGGATATTCATTTTCCAGTTGCCGGTCTTGCCGCCAGATGGGCCCACATATAGAAGGTCGGGGCCATTGTCCCATGTATCGTCGGTTCGCTCATTATAGTATACATCCCAGCATCAATATATGCCTCGCATGCAGGCCAGTTTTTCCATGCGGGATAGATCCGTATATAGGGATTGAGCCACCATGAACTGGTGATCATGCCTTCAAGGGGCCCCTGGCATGTCAGCCCTGGAGGAACCGGCTGGTTGGTGATTATTGCATCGCCGCAGAACACATGGTCCGGCCATTTTTTCCCGACTCCGGTCGTGAAGCATAAATTCAGAGGATTCGCGCCTGTGGCAAACTGGCAGGATCTCTCCATCGCCTCAAGATATTTTGAATCCTTTGTCAGACGGTATGCATAAATCAGGGCAATCGCATGTTTTGGCGAACTCAGGCGGCCCCAGGCGATCCGCGCCGCAGGCGAACCGGTCCAACCGAACGCCGTCTCCTTTCCGGCTGCGATAAGCTTGTCAGATTCATTGATGATCGCATGCATTCCCCACTTGCGGATATTCGCATCCGTCTTGGATTCCGGAAGCAGCAGATATGCGAAAATAGCTTCACCCTGGTCAAACTTCAGCCATTTTGCAGTGATACCCTGAACCTCATTGAAGGCCGTAGTCTGCTTGAAGACATCATGCCATTTTTCATCTCCGGTAAGGATGTACAACTGTATCGCCGCAAGATTTCGGGCATCGTTCACGCGGCAATCATATCCATCAAGCTTCTTTTCGGAATTCATCTTCTCAAGGCAGTCCATCGCAAGCAGGGAGGTCCGTTTGTATTCGTCCGCGAGTTTCGCATCATAGTCCTTCAGTATACCTGAAGCAATCGCAGCAGTTGCGGAGTACATCCCAGTTGCCCAGGGATCCGGAGCATACTGGTAGATCGGATGCGATTCCTGCCAGCTGGCTTCGCCATAGCGCGGATGTTCGGCGGATTCAATCCCTCCTGGAACCGATCCGTCGGCCTGTTGCATCCGCCTGAAACAGTCAAGTCCCCATAAAGCCTCGTCGATTATGTCCGGAATCTTATTGCTGCTTTCCGGAATATTGAGATTCATTGGTTTTGCAAAAGGCAGAGCTGCTGCAATGTCAAAAAGGTATCTTGACGCCACCAGATGTTCCGCACGGCGGTCGAAATCTCCTGCGTCCATATATCCGCCCCAGGCGTTGGCAGTCGTCTTACCGGTGTCGCCTTTTGCGAGTCTCGCAAAAAGTTCTTCAGGGGAGCTGGGTTTTCCAGATTCAACATATGCGGCACTCGAAACATGAATGACGACTCCGTCCGCAGGATGGAAAGGACGTGGTCTGGTGAAATCAGTATAAGGTTTTCCAAGTGCTATGCCGCTACGCTGGTTGAGAAGCCCGCGAACCGATGTCCTGCATGCATTCGACCATACGTCATTTCCAATTGTAAATGGATATGAACATCCGACCTGATCAACGTATATGCGGTATTCACCGGGTTCGGAGAAGCTCGAGAAGTCCATGAGCCATACATCTGCCCCGTTATGGTTGACCTGTCCTGGCAGCTCCGTCTGCTCTGCGGACATCGCAAGCTTTGTCTTGCCCTGCATCATAGTCTTGTTGTCGCTGCAGCGTATCAGTTCAAAAGGCAGATCTGGCTTGTATTTCACCCCTCCTCCATCTCCAGTCCACAAAGAGAGAAAAGCCATCTTAATAGGATCGTCCGGACGGAATCCAAGCTGGGAGACATGCACTGATTCGCTGCGAGCCTGGCGAGGATCATGTTTGTAGGTGACAGCAGTGATCGCAGGATCATGGTTCGCAAACTGAAGCTGGTACGTGGATCCGGGTTTCAAGGGAGATTTCCATGAGAGGTAGATGAGATGCTCGCGTGGAGACTCGATCTTATGCACGTCGGTGCGGATTATGTCGGTGGCACGCGCCTTCCTGTGGACTGCCGCCGCCGCCTGCGGCTGCTCGAACGCCGGATCATCATGGCTGGTGCAGACAAGCTTATAGCTGGAGGGTTCGGAAGCCCATTTCTCATCCAGCTGGGATTCCTCGAATTTCGGCGGGATGTAGATGACATCCTTCTTCGGGCCGACAAGAGTTCCGATTGCCTTACCGTTCCTCTCCAGCCAGTTGTGGTATTTCCACGGCTTGAGCTGGTCGGAAGGCTCGGCCTTATATGGCTCCTGGTGTCCGGGAGTGACTTTGCCGTGCCTTACCACGACGCATAAAGTGTCCGCGCCAACCGGGCAGACTTCCGTCACATGCGGTCCCGGCTGGCAGGATAAAGCGTCTTCCGCAAAAACTGGAGGGAGGATCAATGTTGCTGACAAGACAAGAAAAGCACGGCATGATGGAAGAAATGACTTCATAGGAAACTCTCCTTTTTTCTCTTTCATAAGATCCTGTAATACTGTCGGAAACCTCACTGCTAAAACCAGGAAACGAATTCATAGTTCCCGTTCTTCCCAACCCACGCTTCCTGCATGCCCAGATCGGTGAATTCAGGGATGCCGCATGACGCCACATGGCCGTCCCAGTGCACCACGTTTACCTTTTTCCTGTGGCGCATGGCGGATCCGTTGTGAGTTACAAGCAGATCCTGGTTCCTGTGCACAATCGTACCCTGGGATGCGGTGATGTCGTTCCAGGAGTCGCATATGAAGAAGTGCTGTGCCGGCTGTGCAATCTTGGAATAGTTCCTGTAGTCGGCGCAATATTGTGTCCCGTCAGCGGCGTAGTCGAAGAAGGCGCGTATCACGGAATAATCGCCTTTTGCCGCCGAAGGACCGAGGTTGTTTGGGGATTTCACGTCGATGTCCACCCCGTAGCACTGATTCCAGTAGAGTCCGGTGGCGGGATTAAGATCAGACTTCCATACATAAGGGTTTTCAGACGGACAGACCGCGACATCGGCCGGGACCTTGATGTAATCGCCGAGCATGTAGACCCAGCTCCTGTATTCGCCTGCGATTCCCTGATATCTGCTGAAGAGGGGAAGGAATTGCTCGTTGTCCACGGAATAGAGATCCTCGGAAATGAATGACTGCCTCAGGTTGCCAAGGCATCTTATTGACATTGCCGTTTCCTTTGCAGCCTGAAGACTCGGCAGGAGCAGGGCGGCCAGGATTGCGATGATCGCAATTACCACCAACAGCTCGATAAGTGTAAACACTTTTCGAGCTTGCCTACGCCCTGTGCTAGCGCTTGTGGCTA
>CAZDNQ010000601.1:0-3352 GCA_964506605.1 uncultured Victivallis sp.
ATGGACAAGTTCCAGGACCGACTATTACGGCCTGGGGCGCTACAACCTCTTCAACGCATGGCGCCTCGACCATGTCCTCGACGACGCCCTTGCCAAGGGAATCTACGTCCATCTGGTCCTGGACAACCACGGCAAGCTGTCAAGCCACTGCGATCCGGAATGGGACAATTCCCCATACAACAAAAAGATCCCTTTCGCGGCCGCCGACGGCGCGATGCTTGATAGGCCTGTTGACTTCTTCGGCGACGCCGAAGCGGAAAGGCACTACAGGAACAGGAACCGCTACATAGCGGGACGCTGGGGCGCGTATACGAACATATTCGGCGTGGAGTTCTGGAGCGAGATAGACCTGATCACCAATCTTGAAGAGGCGTACAGGAACGAAAAGGTTATTGAATGGCATCGGATGGCCGCGGACCATTTCGCCTCGCTGGACCAGGGGAAGCACCTGCTCACCACGCATACATGCGGGGACTACAACAACCCGATTAAATTCAGGAAATTCTACGAGCTGCCCCAGCTTTCATACGTGGTGGGCGACGCATACCGCGACAACACGCCTTTTGTCGAACACATGCTCCGGCATACCGAGAAGCTGAAGGAGCTCAAGAAGCCCCTTCTGATCACTGAATACGGCGGCTCCCCCCAGGCTGGGACATACAACAGGCTCGAGGCCGACCTACATGCGGGGATATGGTCATCCTTCTTCTGTGAACAGGCTGGCACGCCATTCCTGTGGTGGCATGATTTCATCCACGACAAGGACAAGTATCCTCATTTCAAGGGGTTCTCGATGTTCATGAAGGGCGTGGATCCGAGGAACAAGGGATTTGCGTATGTAAAACTGCCGGTCTCCAGGGATGGCGTGGAAAACAGCGCATATTCATGTCTTGCCGCAGGCAACAGGAGCGAATACTACGCCTGGGTATTCAAGAAGGCCCCGATGGAGAACTACCCCGACAGCATACAGTCGCTCGAACAGCTGCGCGACCATATGATAGTCCCGGAGGGATTTACCGACGGCTCCAGGTACGCCGTAAGCTTCCAGGACACTCTTACCGGTGACAACATCTGGAATGAGACGCTCCAGCCCGAGGGCGGAAAGCTGAAGATCAGGCTGCCTCCATTCAGGATGGACATGGCGATCAAGATACTCGTTGAAGCCAGGGACAACGGACAAACCGGCGAAAATGAAGGCAAGGACGGGCGGCAATGAAAAGACATATCTCCCTCCTCATCCTCCTGATCTTTTCAACACCGCTGCTGGCGCAGCAGACGTGGCATGACGAAGACGCAAAATTCCGGCTTGAGGTGAAACCTGAGAAATCAAACGCGGTCCTTTTCATAGACCTCCATGCCATGATCTTCCCCTCCTCCCTGAAGAACGGTGTCACCGTCTATACCTCAGGCGGCAAGAAGATCCCGCACCGGCTCAACAAGGACACATACGCCCTCTTCACCGGCTTCGCGCCGGAAAAAGAGAACCTGTTCATCTACTTCGGATACGAGAACATGCATCCGTTCGACTGCTGGAGCGACTTCGAGCTGGGCAGGCCGCCGGAAATACATAAGCTCCGCCTGAAGACCAGCGGAGCCAGGACCGACAACACGGCGGAAGCCGAAATGATCGTGAATGCAAACTACAAGAAGTACATGGAGATACGGAAACAGGAGTCTGACGCATTCCGTTTCGAACAGGACATCCTGGCTGAAACCAGGAAACTTGAAACGCTTTCCGCGGACACCGGCAAGGCAGGCGAAATTGATGCCCTGAAGAAACGGGTATTCGCCGACAAGATGGATCTGGAGGAGAGAAATCTCTCCATCCAGAACAGCATCAAGACGGCAAACATTCCCGCCAGCGACCTCAGGAAGTTCAGGGACCGTGAAAGGGAGAGCGAGAAGAATCCGAGGCCCGGCGGACCGCCTCCCGGCGGCGGACCGGAAACAACCGCCGTCAAGAGCGCACTTCTCGAAAAGACCACGTCCACGAAGAACAGGTCGTTCATCGGCCAGTTCATGGGCACCCTCCTGATTACCGAGCCGGGCATATATTCCTTCGCCATAAACTCCCGCGATGCAAGCCATCTTGTCATCGACGACAAGCTGGTGGTCTCCTGGCCATACAGGCATGACAAGTCCGAAAGCTGGAATAAGACCGGCGAAATATTCCTGGACCAGGGGCTCCATCCGCTTTCATATTACTTCCAGAAGGGCAGAGGCGAGCCTCCATATGCCGCCGCGGCGTGGAAGAAACCCGGAGACAAGGAGTTCCGGATACTTGAAGAAAAGGATTTCTCGCCCGCTTTCAGAGGCGCAATAATCAGCTGCTCCGACAAAGACGGCAAACAGAGCCCCATGGTAAAATACGAGATCAACGGGCATTTCTTCCTCGGCGACGACAGGAAGGCAGACTGGATCGACTGTGAAATCGACATGGCGGGGAACAAGTTCACTCCTGTGTGGAAAGTCGGCGGCGAGACAATTACAGGAAGATCCCGCGTGTCTCTTGCCCCGGAACGGAAATCTGATACACCCATCATCCTTTCATCCAAGGAAAAGGCCTTTGCCGACATCATCATCGAAATCCCGGACGAGCTGCTCAAGGAGAGCGACAGCCGCCTGATCGAGCAGGATATCACCATGAAGCTTTCCGTTCCTCCGTTCATATTCGATGACGAGTCACTTGAGATGGCAGTCGAGATCCAGTCCGCCCTTCCCGCGGAGACATCTGTACAGCTCAAGGTCAGTCCCGGCAGCGCCAACCCTCTTTTCAGGGAGGAGACATCATGGATCGATATTGAACCGAGGAAGAACATGGAGGCGGACCCGTATTCCCAGCTTTTCATATGGCACAGGAAATTCGGGCTTGACGGGGAATCCCTCGGCGGCGCAGGGCTGAACGTGAAGTTTACGCTGGCGGTCCCTCCTCTCAATATCTCAGAGGAGGGCATATCCTTCATTCCGCTTGAGGATTGCCCGATGCTGAAATACGATCCAATCGGCTCATACCAGGATCCACAGGGGAGGCGAGTGGTTCCGGTGCTGCACCGTCCGACACTGGCCGAGAAGCGCAGATGGTCTTTCATACAGTCCTTCATCGATGAACTGCTTCCAACCGGAAAGATCCTGGTAATCGGAGACGATTTCGGGGAAGACGGGAATTCCTTCTCCGGGCGGCTCGCCAAGATGCTTGAGGGAGAAGATGTCTCCCTTGAATTCGCCGCATGGCGGAAGGAGAAGGATGCGCCTGCGATGGCGGCCGGCCTCGGGCCGATGCTCCGCGTGATAGCATCGACCGATGCGGACAGGATCATCATCATACCTTCGGTATGGGACACCGACATGGGAA
>CAZDNQ010000602.1:0-3340 GCA_964506605.1 uncultured Victivallis sp.
CTCGCAGGCGTGGCGGGAGTCACATTGAGGAACAGCTGGAGGAGGGCAGCACAGGATGTTTGAACAGAAGGCACAGCTGATCGAGACAATGCGCCGGCAGCAGGTGGGCGAGGGGTTTCCGCCGCTGGCGAAGCCTTGCATTGACGGCAGGGCGATGCTTGTCGTCTGGTTTGTATTTGTCCTCTCTGCCGTGTCCGTCCCTAAGTTTGCAATAGGTACTGTCATTGCATTTTCGGCGTTTCCGTTCTTCGTCATCGTGGCCTGCAGCCTGCCTGCACTGGAGATATTGAAGCGCATCATGATGGTTTCCCCCTTCATCGTCATGGTGGCCGCTGCGAATCCCTTCTTCGACACTCGTCCGGTATTTGAGATATCGGGGCTTCCTGTAACGGCCGGGATGATCTCCGCCGCTGTAATAGTCCTGAAGGCGCTGGTGTCGGTGGCGGCTGTGCTCACGCTGGTTGAGCTGTTGTCATTTAATGTGATCTGCGAATCGCTGCTGAGGATGGGAGTCCCTGAGGTTTTTACAACACAACTTATGCTTGTGTACCGGTATGCCTTCCTTCTCACCGAGGAGGCGCAGGCGCTCGACAAGGCGCGCGAACTCCGCAGTTTCGACGGGAAAGGGAGAGGGGTTGCTGTCGTCTCCAAGATGCTTGGCTCCCTTCTTGTCCGTTCCGTGTCCCGCTCAGATAGGGTGTACAAGGCGATGCTCGCGAGGGGGTATTCCGGCACCTTGACATACGGTGATGACAAGGGGATCGGCGCTGCGGATGTTGTTTTTGCGGTATCTGTCTGTGCCGTCTTCCTGCTTGTCAGGATGTTCGTCTGAAATTAACCCAAGGACAAGAACATGCCTTGCGGCATTAACTACAAACTGATGCGTGGAAACGGGAATCTGTTCGTAGTCAAACTCCTAAGAGCTGTTCTTATAATCTCCCATGATCAAGATTGAAAATCTCTCATTCACATATCCGGACGGCACACACGCCCTGGATACTGTCTCGCTGGAAATTGCCGGCGGTGAGTCAGTCGGCATAATAGGTGCGAACGGCGCAGGCAAGTCGACTCTCGTGAACCATCTGAACGCCTTCCATGTTCCGCAGTCTGGAAAGGTCGCTGTCAACGGTGTCGAATCCTCAAAGGCAAATGCTGAAAAGCTGAGACGCGAGGTGGGGCTTGTCTTCCAGAACTCGGACGACCAGCTCTTCATGCCGCGCCTCATCGACGACGTGCTTTTCGGCCCCATGAACCTGGGGATGGAGAAGGCTGCGGCCATGAGGGAGGCGGAAAAGGTCATGAGGGAGCTGGACATCTGGGAGCTCAGGGCGAAGCCTCCTTTCAACCTTTCCCAGGGTCAGAAGCGGTTTGCCGCGATTGCGACAGTGCTTGCCATGAATCCGTCGGTCATTGTCGTGGATGAACCCACATCCGATCTGGATCCGAGGAACCGCAGGAAGCTGATACGCCTCATGGGAAATCTGGAATCGACGCGAGTGATCGTGTCTCACGACCTGGATTTCATATGGGACACCTGCAACCGCGCCGTAATAATCTCAAAAGGGCGGATAGTTGCGGACGGTTTGGCCAGGGAGATTCTTTCCGACGGGAAACAACTCGTGGCAAATGGCCTTGAACTTCCAATTCGGCTGCAGGACGCCGGTTCGCCATGATAACTCCGGGCTGCCGGACTTATCCGGTGGATGCTTTCTTTAGCCATGCTATATTAACAGCTTATGAAATCTCATTTAAGGACAATTATATATTCATTGCTTCTCATGACGTCGGCTTCACTGCTGGCGCAGGACGCTGAAACCGCCAAGAAGAAGACCCGTCTTTTGCGTTTCCATTCCGGGACTGTTCTCGCAGCCGAGCTCATGCCTGAGGGGGCTGCTGAAGCTCCGGTGGTCAGAAATATGAGTCCTCTTGAGCCGCCTTCCAGGATAACCTCCGATCTGGCTTATGCCGCCGTCACTGTGAAACTCGATTCCGGCAGGAGCCTCAGCGTCTACGACTACACGCTGCTGAACAGGAGGAAGGACGAGTTCATGTGCGTAGGCGTGAGGGAGGGCGATGGGGACTACAACTATGAGAAGTGGGAGTTTGACAACGCGAAGGCCGACAGGCTGTATACGTTGCTCTTCAAGGTCCAGCTGCCGGCGTTCAACGAGAAGTCGGTATATGTCCTGCGTTACAATCTGAACAAGGTTAAATCAGAGGAAATCACCATTCCCTTCGTCAAGATAAGCGCGCCGTTCACACCTCCTTCGAAGATCCCCCCAGAAGGGATTGTAGGGGTTGAGCCGGGAAAGACCGAGGAGCCGAAGGAGGAAGCTCCTGCAGGCAAGCCCCTGGATACGGCCGAAGCGAAGCCTGTTGAACAGAAGGAGGCAAAACCTGCCGGCCAGAAGGAGCCGAAGCCTGCTGCTGAAGGAGGTATGAAGACTGTCAAGGTGAACAAGTGGTGCTCGATCATCCAGCCTGACAAGGTCAAGGTCGGACAGGAGATGGTTGTGAAGGCTGTGATTGCGGGGATGATAAAGGATGCTACCCAGGTCTGCGCCGAACTGCACTGCCGCACCAGCGGAAGGGTCTACGCGGGTCTTTATTCAAAGGCGCAGCCGCAGCCGGCCAGGGCCGACGGCGAGTTCAGTTTCAAATTCGATATCGCCGACAAGGACAACCTCGAGTCTGTGAACGTGATGATCTATCTTTCCTCGTCAGGCAGCATGGATGACATGAAAGGTTCTGCAACAGGTCCCGACATTCCTGTCTCGGGTGCGACGCAGAAGAAGGAGGCGCCGGTCCCTGAGGCTGATGTCAAACAGGAAGCCAATGGTGACAGGAAGGACGCGAAGAATGAAGGGGGTAAAGCCGTCGAGAAGAATCTATTTGCAGACAAGGGAGCCGAGAATTTCGGATGGAGGTTCGACAACGGACAGGAGTTCCCAGGCGCGACAGGGAAGCTGGGCGTCGACAAGGACAGCCTCAAGCTCGAGGGCGATTTCACAAAGGGCGGATCATATGTGCAGGCGCTGATCGACCTGAAGGACGTCGATATAAGCGAGATATCCTTTGAAATCAAGTATCCTGGCGCCACCGCCATCTGCCTGAGGATAAGCGACGGCGGCGGGCAGTGCCACCAGATCAACCTCAAGCTCAAGGATTCTCCGGACTGGCAGAAGATCAGCATGAAGACATCCTGCATCGACGATAGGAATTCCAAGGATGCGCAGGTGATTTCCAAATATGAGAACTGGGGCGGCCAGAACGACGGCAAATGGCATGGCCCCGCGAAAATGATCGCGTTCCTCATAGGTCCTTCCGACAAGACCAAAAC
>CAZDNQ010000603.1:0-3327 GCA_964506605.1 uncultured Victivallis sp.
TGCTTTTCCGCAGACTGCGTTTGACAAATAGGATCTTCTTGAATCTTCTGGGCACCAAATGAAAGTAATACATTGCCTCATTCCAGACCGTAAGCTTTGCAGAAGGTACCTTGTTCCCTTCTGTCCAAGTATGTGACTTGCATTCCACTATGAGCTTAGCCTTGGCCGATCCCAGGTCAAAACTGTGTCTTTTCTTTTTCCGTATTACTCCTATCTCCACTGAGAAATTACGGTCAAGACTTATTCCTCTCCTTTTAAAATAGCGCCGTGCAGCCTCCTCAAACGCCGCACCTACGTGTGCGTTGCTGATGGAACCTTTCCGTTGATTTGGTTTGTTCATGTAATGGCCAATCCTTTATATAAGTTTCTCAAACATTTATAATACTTCCCCTGGCATATAACACAAGGAATCCCGGCCATCTAACGCACACGGTATTGTTTCAAGCAGGACATTTTGTGTCCGAGCGGATTATGCCTCTATAATAAAAAAGACAGATTTCATGGACATAAAATGTCTGAGTTAGGCTTTTATCATATATGTTTTTCTTCAAATTATAAACATGGGCTATATGTCAAAAACACAATTATCCTCCAATGAAATCGGATCTTATATCAGCACTCGCTGTAATGCTGGTAAAGACAGCAGTCTTCTCGCCGTTTCCAACGCAGTCGAAAAGGTTTATACCTTCTTCAGGGTGCCGGTCCCCAAGAAGGACAGTCCCGAATATCTCAATCTGTGCAGCAAGACTTTCGCCTTTATCTGCGGGCGGATTACCCCCGATCCAAATTCAGGAACCCACGGCACATTATTGGATAATGCAACTGGACTGACTAAACTAGCTGAAGGGCAAAGAACCAACTCGCTGAGAGTGCGCTACAAGGAATATAGGTCAGAGAAGACACGCGCCAACGCCTGGGAGAAAAAGACATTCAGGGCTAGGGACGGGTTCTTCAAGCTTGTCATGGAGGTCTTCGGGAAAAACAGGGATGTCAGGAGCATCAGCCATGCTGACATGAAAATGTTCCGGGATGCTGTCCTATGCAAAATGCCATCAAACCGTACCAAGCATCCAAGGTACAAGGGAAAGAATTACAGAGAGATTATTGCAATGCCGAATATAAAACCGCTTTCCATAGGTACGGTCAACGACAACCTCAATATCCTGGGCGGATTCTTCAAGTGGTGCATCACCCATGACTATGCCGACAAGAATCCCGCTACAGGTTTAGCTCTCACCGACAATCGCCGGGAAGACGAGAAGCGTAAGGCATATGCGCCGGAGGATCTTCAGATGATGTTAAAAGTCCTGCCATATGGCTCAGATGCGCTTTTCAAAACATGGATACCGATCATAGGCATGTTTTCCTGCATGAGACAGAATGAGGTGGCTCAACTGCATGTTTCCGATGTCAGGGATGTCGAAGGCGTCCTGTGCTTTGATATCAATGCGGATGCCCGTGACAAGAAGGTCAAGAGCAAGGCTGCGATAAGAAGCGTACCGGTCCATCCCTGCCTAGTCAAGATGGGTTTCCTCGATTATCATAGGCGCTTAAAAGAGCGTGGACAGGCGCGGTTATGGCCGGAACTTGAATACAAGCGGGATGGATACGGGCAAACATTCCAGCGCTGGTTTGGACGATTCAACCGTAAGCATGTTACTGATGATCCTTTGAAATGTTTCCACTCCCTAAGGCACCTGGGGATTACGAGATTAAAGCTGAAAGGCGTCGAAGATACGGTAATCATGGAACTTGTTGGCCACACCAATCCATCGATGACCACCGGAAGATACGGTAAAAGGTATCCTCCCTCCAAACTCCTGACGGCTATCAGCAAGCTGGACTATGGATTTGACGCGGTGAAGATTGTACAGGATGGGTGGAAAAGACGAAAAGGTTATAATTAGGGATCATATATTTTATCTAGTCTGTACTGCATAGCCTTTCGGCACACTTCAGAAGCCCTCTCCTTTCCGATTCTGAAAGCCTGTCATACAGCATGATAAGTTTTACAAACTGCTTTCCCTTCCTGGATCTGATGAAGGCCATCATTTCAGTCACATGATCCCTTTCAACAGTCCGTATGCCATGCTTCGCTGCAAACTCCAGCATGAGCATCCTGCGGATGGACGAAGGCTCGCGTGTGCCGCTGATCCATGAAGCTATGGCCTGCTGGGAAACATGAAAGGTGTCCGCAAGCTGCTGCTGTGACATGAAGAGCTTGTCCTGCATGTCCCTGATGATGATGCCCCAGTTGTAGCGATTGTCCATTCTCCGCCGCTCCCCGATTATCAATGCGGAATATAGCCATGCCGGATGCAAGGACAAGGATGAAGCGTAGATGTTGGTAATGGATATGATTCCCGCCTTGTCATGCGAGAAGAAAAAAGGGAGGCCGTCCATAACATTCCTTTTTCATTTTGCTATTGCGCGGTTTGATGTATGTGTTTTCCCCGCCGTCTGCATAAATCACATAGTCGCAGATCCGGTATATGAACGGTCCCGCCAACCCTTATTCTCCTATTATGCCGGGCAGTCCTTGTTATCGATGAGCCTTTCAATGTCCTCCATTTTATATCTGACAAGCCTCTTCCCTGTGAGCTTGACAGGCCTTATCAACCCCTCCATTTCCATGTTGACAATCGTCTGGACCGTGACCTTGAGAAGCGCCGTCACCTCCTGCCGTGTATCTTTTCGGCTTCAGCGCGGAATATAGCGTCCAGACACTTTGTATATGTCATGCCTTTTACGCGCGACCTTGAGTATGAGGCCTGGAGCGATGTGGCTTTTTTTTCGATTTTTTCGAGAGCCTCAGGTGTTCTTGCAACTGCAAGGGCTACGGCATCCAGAAGGCTGTGGCGGAATTCGATTTGTTCATAGCCGAAGAACTTCCTGCGATCTCTTGTCACCCTCATTCCACCGGCAAGCCTATAGCCGGCAGTTTTGAGTATCTCTCGCTGTAACTCTGGTATTACCGGTGCCGGCCCTGGCCTGCCATGCTTAAATATCTTTCGCAGTGTTGATGCAAATTTCTTAATTGCATTATTTCTGTCAAGGACATCCCTTTCAAATGGCAGTGAATAACGGGGAAGATACTTCCTGACCCGCTTTCCACCTTGACAGGTGGCTGTCAAACAGAAATGATAACGTATATGTCCGTACCTATCCTTCCGTCTCATTGTCTCTATATACATCGCCGGCCTCCGGGACGTTTGTTAGTGGCTTTTCTTTTGAACTTTGCAGATCGTCAGGTTCCCTGGAAGGTGAAATGATAACCTGATCGGCCTGATTTATATTCAAACTGGGCGTCTGTCCTATTCCTCTCAA
>CAZDNQ010000604.1:0-3325 GCA_964506605.1 uncultured Victivallis sp.
TTAACCGAACCTTGAAAATTTAAATGGGATAACCATAATGAGCAACAGCGTCCTGTTCTTCCTGGTATTCATAATACTTATCCTCGTAGTATGGGTCATCTACCAGCACACCAGGGTTATAATAACCAACAGGATCTGCTATGACCAGTCACGCCAGATCGCCAAGGAAAGGGAGGCTACCGCTGCCATCCTGGGCCTCGGTGGAAAGGCGATCACTTCGGAGGATCTGAGCGATGAGACCTTCCTCACCCACTTTGTCGAATATGCGCAGAGGACTCTGCGCGGGGTCGGAGGCGCCATTCTCACGGCCGGTGACAACGATACATTCAGAGGATGTGCCGTCTCCGGCATATTCCCCCCTCTCAAGGAGGTTCCGGTACAGGTCGAACAGCAGCTCCTCGCACATCCGAAAAAGCATACTGAGTTCATAAAGGAGATCAAGATCCCGGTGCTCATTTCACAGCTTGTAGAAATGTGCCTGGAGAAGAAGTATGTCATGTTCACAGACAGCATACCGAAGGGGTTTCCGGAAAGTTTCAGGAAGCTGGCGCCGAGGATACTGATGGCCCCGATCTATGTGCATTCGAAGGTGTTCGCCTGCACGATCGTGGTCTCCAGGAATGAGTTTGACGAGCATGTGCTGGTCGACAGGGACGGCGAATACCTGGTCCGTCTGAACGAGATTGCATCGCTGAGCCTCGAGGCAATAAGGCTCTTCCGCGAACGCCGGCAGTATGAGGAGAAGCTGAGGACCGCCAAGGAGGAGGGAATGCTCCAGGTGTCTACCGGCATCATCCACAACATCGGCAATGCGGTTACCGTGGCCAAGCTCACAGTCCTTGAGCTCCAGGAGAAGAATCCCGAGAACGCCGAACATCCAGAAACATTCATACTCAGCGAGATCATACCGAGGTTCAAGAAGGAGCTTGATGAGGGGAACCTCCAGAAGTTCCTCAAGGAAGACAAGTCCGGACAGCAGCACTTCGAGATCATAACGGAACTCCTCAGCCATGTCAACAAGTCGAGGCTCGAGACCGTGAAGCTGCTGACTTCGCTCTCGAACAAGCTCTACCATATAAGCGAGATCATCGAGCTCCAGCAGAGGTTCATGGGCGAACTCGGCACCGAGAACATGACTTCGCTCTCGCCGGTGATCGAGTCGTCGGTCAAGATATTCGAGGAGACATGCAACAAGAAGGGCGTGACCATCAAGACAACGCTCGACGACAAGACCCCTCAGGTGGTCGTGGATCCTTCCATGATGACGCAGGTCTTCATCAACCTCATCAAGAACGCCGTGGAGGCCATGGAGGCGGAAGGGAGCGCGACCAAGAAGCATTTCCTGGAAATACTGCTGAAGACGGAGAAGGTCGACAACCAGAACATGGTCGTGGTCGAGGTCAAGGACAACGGACCGGGCATCCCCGAGGAAATCCGCAGCAAGATCTTCTCGTTCGGGTTTTCGACGAAGGACAAGAACAAGGCGTCAAGAGGATATGGGCTGCATTCCTGCATGGACACAGTGAAGAAATATGGAGGGACCCTCGCCCTGGACAGCAAGCTCGGTGAAGGTACGACCTTCAGAATTTCCCTTCCTGTGAGTGAAAGGCATTAAAAAATGCAGACACTGGGCCTGTTCTACTATTCCGCACAGGCAATTTTCACGATAGTGCTGATGTCGGCGGGCGGAGTGATCCTCACAAAATACAGGATCCTAGACAGGAACTCCCTGCAGATCCTGAGCAAGACCATCTTCTACCTGCTGCTTCCATGCATGCTTTTTGCGAGCTTCGCGCATTCCATCGACTTCGCAATGCTCAAGGAGCTGTGGGTGCTGCCTGTGACAGGCATCATATACATCCTCGGAGGAATCGGGCTGGGCGTGCTGGCGGCACGGTTCCTCGGCATAAGGGAGGACTACCGGAACATGGTGGTCGCATCGTCAGGATTCGCCAACGCGATGTATCTGCCGATTCCGCTTGTCGCGGCCATCTGCTCAATCTTCCCGGAGTTCGCCGGCAACCAGGAACTGAAGACCATGGGGATGATATATGTATCTATGTTCATAATCTCATTCTCGCCGATGATGTGGACGCTCGGCTACAACATACTGGGCGAAAAGCCGCACAGCTCGATCAGGATCACGGATTTTATAACCCCGCCGGTCTGGGGGATACTCGCAGGCCTGGTGGCTGCAAGCCTCCCCGAGTTCCATATGGCGTCGGGCAAGGTGTTCTCGATCAGGCAGGCATTGTGCGAGACACAGGGGTTCCTCCACCCAGTCTACACAACCTGCGTAAGCCTTGGCAACGCAGTGGTCCCCTGCGCAATGATTGTCCTGGGCGGAAGCTTCGCATCCAGCCCGGTCACAAAGCATTTCGACAGGAAATCGGTGTTCGCGGCAATATCCATCAAGCTGATAATCCTGCCGGTCCTGGCGATAGCCTACATAAAGCTTCTGGTTTCATGCGGGCTCATGCCGCACGGAACCATGGGTGACACCCTGATGGCGCTGGTGATGCTGATAGAGGCGGCAGTCCCTCCTGCCACAAGCCTCATCGTGATAAGCTCCCTCCAGAAGAAGAATGTCGAGGAGATGGGCGCGCTGCTGCTCTGGCTGTATCTGGCTTCGCTTGTGACGCTGACCCTGTTCATAGTGATCGGGATGAAGATTTTCCAGTGACAGTTTTCCGGGCGGCCGGAAAATTTCAATTAAAAAGGAGTTCATATGTTTCTCTTCAGCAAGAACAAGGCGCTTCTCGACCAATACACAAACTATCTCGACCTCTGTCTGGAGACGCTGGTGCTGTTCGGCGAAGCCGTTGAATATTCGTTCAACAACGGGCTTGACGGGCATTTCGAGGTGCTTGCCGGGAAGGTGCACGCGAAGGAGTCAAACGCCGACGAAGTCCGCAGGCAGATTGAACGCACTATGTACGAGCAGTCGCTCCTGCCTGAATCCAGGGAGGATATCCTGGACATAATCGAGAGGATCGACATGGTGCCGAACTGCGCGGACCATCTTGCCACCCTGCTCACTATCCAGAAAATCCCGATACATTCCGACCTCCGGAGCGACACAACCGAGCTGCTCAAGATCTCGACGGAGGCGTTCAAATGCGTAAGGGAGGCCGCCATCGACTGCCTGATGAGGATGGAGAAGATCAAGGAGCTCCAGACGCAGATTGACAGCAACGAGAGCCTCGGAGACAAGCTCGAGCACAGGATGATCCAGAAGATATTCGCCATGGACATGGAAACAGGAGCGAAGATCATCCAGAAGGACATGGTCAACCAGGCAGGCGACATCTGCAACCTCTGCGAG